>NZ_JBHWMB010000001.1:160789-189603 GCF_042730015.1 Streptomyces sp. NPDC059957
GCTACGGCCCCGCCCGCGCCGGTATCCGCTCGGCCCGCCACGGAGGGGGCCGTTCAGGCCTGATACGGTCCCGCTCTGCCGGATCACCGGAACATCAGTCCCCCTTGTCCCATGCGTTACCGGAGGTTGAGCCGATGACGGACCCCGCAGTCGAACGGGACGCCGCCGAGGCCGCCTCGGCCTTCTCCCATCCGCCCGTAGCCCCCGACGCGACGGCCGCCTACGGTGAACACCCCGACCAGATCATCGACTTCTACGCCCCGCGCGGGGAGTCGGCGCAGCCCGGCATCGCGCGTTCCGCGCCGCTGGTCGTCGTCCTGCACGGCGGGGCCTGGCGCGGCCCGTACGACCGGCAGCACATCACCCCCTTCGCGGACTTCCTGGCCCGCCGGGGTTTCGCCGTCGCCAATGTCGAGTACCGGCGCGGCCGGTCCCGGGCATCGCAGACCCTGCCGCACCAGGACGCCGAGGGCCCCGTGGCGGGCCGCTGGCCCGAGACCTTCGACGACGTGGCCGCCGCCCTCGACGCCCTGCCCGGGCTGGCCGCCGGCAGCCTGCCGGAGGCGGACCCGCGCCGCACGGTGCTGACCGGCCACTCGGCCGGAGGCCACCTCGCGCTGTGGGCCGCCGCCCGTCACGTGCTCGCGTACGACGCCCCGGCCGGCTGGAGGCTGCCTTCGCCGCCGCTGCTGCGCGGTGTGGTGGCGCTGGCCCCGATCGCGGACTTCACGGTGGCGGAGGAGCTCGGGGTGTGCGGCGGAGCGTCGGCGCAGCTCCTGGGCGGGGCGTCCGCCTTCGCGGCACGGCGCCCGTACGCCGACCCGGCGGCGCTGCTCCCGACGGGCATCGCCACGGCGGTGGTCCAGGGGCGGAGCGACATCGTGGTCCCGGAGGCGGTGGCGGAGGCCTACGTGGCGGCGGCCGCGCTGGCCGGGGAGATGGTGGGGCTGACCCTGCTGGACGCGGTCGGCCACTTCCCGCTCATCGACCCGGCGGCGGACGCGTGCGCGGTGGTGGCGGAGGAGATCTCGCAGCTGGCCTGGTAGGGCCGGGCGTCCGGCTGTCGGGCCGTCCGGCGGCCCGTCGCGGGTGCCCCGGGTACGCCGAAGGGGCGGCCGCACCGGGCCGCCCCTTCGGGTTGGTGCACGTACTGCCGTACCGCCTACAGGAACGAGTTGATCTCGATCGTCTCGGTGCGGCCGGGGCCGACGCCGATCGCGGAGATCGGAGCGCCCGACATCTCCTCGAGGGCCTTGACGTACGCCTGGGCGTTCTTCGGGAGGTCCGCGAAGGTCTTGGCCTTGGTGATGTCCTCGGACCAGCCGGGGAAGTTCTCGTAGATCGGCTTCGCGTGGTGGAAGTCCGTCTGCGAGTACGGGAGCTCCTCGACGCGCTTGCCGTCGATCTCGTACGCGACGCAGACCGGGATCTCTTCCCAGCCGGTCAGCACGTCCAGCTTGGTGAGGAAGAAGTCCGTCAGGCCGTTGACGCGGGTCGCGTAGCGCGCGATCGGGGCGTCGAACCAGCCGCAGCGGCGGTCACGGCCGGTGGTCACACCGCGCTCGCCACCGATGCGGCGCAGGGCCTCGCCGTCCGCGTCGAACAGCTCGGTCGGGAACGGGCCGGCGCCGACGCGGGTCGTGTACGCCTTCAGGATGCCGATGACGCGGCTGATCTTCGTCGGGCCGACGCCCGCACCGGTGCAGGCGCCACCGGCGGTCGGGTTCGAGGAGGTGACGAAGGGGTACGTGCCGTGGTCGACGTCGAGCAGGGTGCCCTGGCCGCCCTCGAAGAGCACGACCTTGTCCTGGTCGAGCGCCTTGTTGATGATCAGGGTGGTGTCGGCGACGTACTGCTTGATCTGCTCCGCGTAGCCGAGCAGCTCTTCGACGATCTGCGCCGACTCGATCGCACGGCGGTTGTACAGCTTCGTGAGGAGCTGGTTCTTGCCCTCGAGCGCCGCTTCGACCTTCTGTGTGAGGATCGACTCGTCGTAGAGGTCCTGGATCCGGATGCCGACGCGGTTGATCTTGTCCGCGTAGGTCGGTCCGATGCCGCGGCCGGTCGTACCGATCTTGCGCTTGCCGAGGAAGCGCTCGCCGACCTTGTCGAGGGTGACGTTGTACGGCGTGATCACGTGCGCGTTGCCGCTGACCAGCAGCTTCGAGGTGTCGATGCCGCGCTCGTTCAGGCCGCGCAGCTCGGAGAGCAGGACGGCCGGGTCGATGACGACACCGTTGCCGATGACCGGGGTGCATCCGGGGGAGAGGATGCCGGAAGGGAGAAGGTGCAGTGCGTACTTCTGGTCGCCCACGACGACCGTGTGGCCGGCGTTGTTGCCGCCCTGGTAACGCACTACATAGTCAACGGATCCACCGAGCAGGTCGGTGGCCTTTCCCTTGCCCTCGTCACCCCACTGAGCTCCGAGCAGCACAAGAGCGGGCACAGGCGTACACCTCTTCCGGATGGGGCATGTCCAAGGTCAGGGGGCGTACGACGATGTACACCGCAGGCTGAGCCGTCGGACCGGTACCCCGGAATAGACGAAGGCCCTGGCGCAATAGCGCAAGGGCCTCTTGCACAAAGATGCTACCCGAGGAAGGACCGAGGTGTCGGCTCCAGAGCCCACCATGAGCCATGCGGGCGCGCCGGTAGGCGGCCTGCTCGTGCTCGTCGACCCGGTCGCCCGCCGTCTTGACGGCGAGTCCGTGCGAATCGCGAAAGATGTGTTGTCAGCGGGCGCGGCGGCAAAAATTTGTCTCCCGGACTCACAGGAGGAGTTTGCGCGGGCCCTCGCCCGCCGGGGTCATCGGCAGCCGGTGATCGTGGGCGACGACCGCGCGCTCGTACGGGCCGTCGGACTGCTGCACCGTGAGCGGGCGCTGTCCGAGGGGGCCGTTTCACTGATTCCGGTGGGGCCGGCGGGGTCGCTGGTACTGGCGCTGCAGCTCGGCGTGCCGCTGTCGGCCGTGTCGGCCGCGCGGGCGGTCCTGGACGGGGCCGTCGGCATGCGGGACCTGCTGGTCGACGACAGCGACGGGGTCGTGCTGGGCGGGATCGGCATCCCGCCGCCGCCCGTGGGGGCCGCGGCCGGGTCCCGGTCGGGGGCCGGGGGCGTCCCGCGGCCGGCCGGGCCGTCGGTGTGGAACGCGTACCGCTCGCTGGTCCGTACGTTCGTCCGCCCGTCGGCCGGGGTTTCCTCCGCCACCGGATCCGGCGGGGGCCACCGCCTGCGGGTGGAGGCCGACGGGGTGGTCCTGGCGGACGTGGACCGGCTTGTGGAGGACGTCACCGTGTCGGCCCGGGAGGGCGACGGGCTGGCGGACGTGCTGGTCCGGATGGGGGCGGTCACGGCATCTGGCCATGGTTTCGGTTCAGGTTCCGGCTCTGGCCTCGGCTCCGGTCTCGGCTCCGGTCTCGGTACTGGTCGTGGGCCCGGATCGGGCTCCGGCTCCGGCTCTGCTCCCGGTTCCGGTTCCGGTTCCGGATCCGGTTCCGGATCCGGCCGGGTGGTGCGGGCGCGGGCGTCGGCCGTGACGGTGTCCGGGGAGGATTTCCGCTACCGGTCGGACGTCGGAATCACCGGTCCGGTCCGCCGCCGTACGTGGACCTTGCACCCGGGCGCGTGGGGGCTGACACTGCCGCTGCAGCGCTGATGCCGACCCGGGGGAGGACCGGTGGCGGGGATCGCGGACGTTCCGTGGTGGATCGGGGTGTTCCGGTGGGTCGCGCTCGCCGGGGCCGTCCCGTTCCTGCTCTTCATGCAGGCGGGGATCGGCGCGTCCGACGACGAGTCCGTGGCCTTGCGGGTGGTCGGCCGGAGCGCGGACGAGCGGACCTGCGTCGTGGCCTGGCGCGACCCGCACTTCGGGAAGGGCGAGCACACGACTGAATTCCGCTGCTCGGCGGAGCGGGCGAGGGTGGCGACGTACTGGCCCTGGCGGGGCCGGCTCTACGAGATCGGCGGAGACGGCCCGGCGCCGGGATGGATCGCGCCGGTCGGCATCCTCGGCTTCATGGTCTCGGTCTGTGTTGCCCCTGTCCTCGGCATCTACCGGAACTTCGTCTGGTGACCGGGGGAGGCGGGGCCGGCGTGGGCGGAGCGGATCCGGACGCCTTGCGAGAGGAGCCGGTGCCCGGGCCGCCCGGGGAGGCGGCCGTCCGGGACGCGCTCGGCGACTGGCGGCGGGATGCCGTGCTGCTCTGCCTGCTGCCCGCGCTCTGCTGGCCCGCGGTGATCGGGGCACTCGTCACCCGCCCCGTGCCGTTGCGTGTGGTCTTGCTGGGGCTGCTGTGCCTGCCGGTGCTCGTCGGGCTCCGGGAGCTGTACGTGGTCCGGCGCGTGCGGGGCCTCCTGCGCGCCCCGGGGCTGCTCTGGACCCCGTACGACGTCGAGGTGGTGCGCGGGCGAGGCCTGCCACTGCTGCTCGCCCTGGGCGGTGACGGAGCAGGCTGTGTGCTGGCCCTGGGGCCCCTGGGGCGGCGGGTGACGGCGCCGGAGGCGGACGCCTGCGGCCCGCCGCCGGAGCGGTTCGTGTGGCTGGCCGGCGACCCGGGGCCCGGGGCGGTGGTGTGGGCGCCGGGTACCCGGCAGCTGGGCCGGGCACGCAGGCCGTGGCGGCGGGGCGTGCTCAGGCGCAGGCAGCCGCCTCGATGAGTGCGGTCGGCCGTGGACACGTCACTGCGGTCCGCGGCGCGGGCGCTCGGGCCGGCCTCACCGACGCCTTCCCGGCGACGATGGCCGGAGTGCTCGGGCCGGTGGCCGCCCTCCTCGCCGTGTCGCCCGTACTGCGCCTGGGCGCCGAGGAGTTGGGGCAGCGCGCGGGACCCGTGCCGGCGAACGCCGTCGGCCGGCTGGGCAGTGGCCCGGATCCCCGGCTCCGGGGCCCTGACCTGGGCTCCTCTTCCGATCCTGACCCTCGGTACCCCTTGATCCGCTCTTGTCTGAAAGTTGTCCACAGCTGTGGACAACTTTTCGGAGCGGCCTAAGCGGGGGTCACCAGCCGAGTCTCGTACGCGAACACCGCCGCCTGTGTGCGGTCCCGCAGTCCCAGCTTCACCAGGATCCGGCTCACATGCGTCTTGATGGTGGACTCGGCGATGATCAGGCGATCCGCTATCTCCGCGTTGGACAGTCCCTGGGCGATCAGCACCAGCACCTCGGTCTCCCGCTCCGTCAGCTCCGCGACCCCCGCGGAACCCACCTGCGGCCGGGTCTCCGACAACTTCGAGAACTCCGTGATCAGCCGCTTGGTCACGGACGGGGCCAGGAGGGCCTCCCCGGCAGCCACCACCCGCACCCCATCGGCCAGTTGACGGGCAGAGGCGTCCTTGAGGAGGAACCCGGAGGCTCCGGCCCGCAGCGCCTGGTACACGTACTCGTCGAGGTCGAAGGTCGTCAGGACCAGCACCTTCGCGTCCGTGTCGGCGGCCACGATCTCCCGTGTCGCCTCCAGGCCGTTCATCTCCGGCATCCGGATGTCCATCAGCACCACATCCGGCTTCAGCGCCGCCACCTGGGCGATGGCCTCCCGCCCGTTCACCGCTTCCCCGGCCACTTCGATGCCGTCCATCGCGTTCAGCAGGACGGAGAAGCCCTCACGGACCATCATCTGGTCGTCGACGATGAGCACTCTGATCGTCATGCCGGATCCTTCGCCGGCTCCGGGCGGCTGGTGGCCACGGGTATGAACACCGCCACCTCGAACCCTCCGGACGCCCGCTCCCCGGCGGTCATCTCCCCTTCCAGCATGGCCACGCGCTCGCGCATGCCGGTGACCCCCTGCCCGGCCCCCGGCGAGGGCCTCACGTCTCCGGTGCCGGCCTCGTTGACGATGCGCAGGCCCAGCCCGCCCAGCACGTACGAGATCTCGACCCCGGCGGTGGCGCCCGGCGCGTGCCGCAGGGTGTTGCTCAGGGCCTCCTGGATGATCCGGTAGGCCGAAAGCTCCACGCCCGGCGGCAGTTCGCGCACGGCGCCCGTCACGGTCTTGTCCACGCTCAGCCCGGCCTCCCGCACATTGGCCAGCAGCCCGTCCAGCGAGGCCAGCGTCGGCTGCGGGGCGTCCGGCGCCTCGTAGTCCGCGGAGCGGACGACACCCAGCACCCGGCGCAGCTCGGTCAGGGCCGCCACCGCGTTCTCCCGGATGGTCACGAACGCGGCCTCCAGCTCCGGCGGCGGATTCTTCACCCGGTAGGGAGCGGCCTCCGCCTGGATGGCCACCACCGACATGTGGTGGGCGACCACGTCGTGGAGCTCCCGCGCGATCGTGGTCCGCTCCTCCAGCAGGGTCCGCCGGTCCCGCTCGACGGCCGTGACCTCCTGCTGCGCGGTGATCTCCTGCTCCGCCTGCTGGCGGATGTTGCGGATGCTCACCGCCAGCAGGGCGATCGCCGAGGCGAAGGCCATCGGGCCGACGTTGATGGTCTGGCCGTGACCGAGCACGATGGACGTCCCGATGCCGATGGCCAGCGTGACCACCCACATCCAGCCGGCCGTCCGCGGAGTGGTCCGCATCGCCACCAGCGTCACCGTCGCGAGGTACGAGAAGAAGGTGGCAGGGATCCAGGGCCAGTTGGGATCGGAGCCGCTGACGACCGAGAAGACCATGGTGACCGCCACGGCGACCCAGAACGCCCCCAGCGGCCGCACCAGGGTCATCGCGATCGGGGTGGCCGCGAGCAGCCCCATCACCAGGGAGGCGGCCTGGGGCAGGCCGGTGGTGATCGAGGCGAAGACCACCACGAAGAACGCGATCAGGCAGACGGCCGCGTGCGGCAGGTGTGCGGCCTCCACCCGTATCCGCTTCGGGAGCCGCCGGGTGAGCGGCCCGTCCGTGCGCATCGGTGGCAGGGGGCGGTAGGCGAAGGCGTCGGTGATCAGAGCCTGGCGCAGGCTCTGGATGAAGCCCGAAGCCAGCCGGATCTCTGGTGCCCGGGGGGTCGCCCCGTGGGTCGTCTCGGTCATGCTCCCCACGGTAGGTGGGCCCTGGCCTGGTCCGCGTCGCCGCTGAAGGGGATTTCCCGGGGTCCCCCTCAAGTACTACCGGGGGCCGTTTCAGTAGCCCGTCGGACGGATCAGACCCGTCTCGTACGCGAACACCGCCGCCTGCGTGCGGTCCCGCAGGCCCAGCTTCACCAGGATCCGGCCCACGTGCGTCTTGACCGTCTGCTCGGCCAGGACCAGGTGTTCGGCGATCTCCGCGTTCGACATGCCCTGGGCGACCAGCGACAGGACCTCCGTCTCCCGCTCCGTCAGCTCGTCGATCCGCGCCTTCGAAGGTGCCCTGGGAGCCCCCAGCCGGGAGAACTCGGTGATCAGCCGCTTGGTGATGTTCGGTGCGAGCAGCGCCTCCCCGGCCGCGATCACGCGAACCGCCTCCGCCAGCTGATCCGCGGAGGCGTCCTTGAGGAGGAACCCCGAGGCGCCGGCGCGCAGCGCCTCGTACACGTACTCGTCGAGGTCGAAGGTGGTCAGCACCAGCACCTTCACCCCGGAGCCCGGGGCGGCCGTGATGAGGGAGGTGGCTTCGATGCCGCCCATCCCGGGCATCCGGATGTCCATCAGGACCACGTCCGGGGACAGTTCGGAGACCTTGGCCACGGCCTCGGCGCCGTCGACGGCCTGGCCGACGACCTCGATGTCGGGCTGGGCGTCGAGGAGCACGGTGAAGCCCTGGCGGACCATCATCTGGTCGTCGGCGATCATCACCCTGATCGGGGCAGCAGTCATGAGTCCTCAGTCCTTCTTCGTCGTCTCCGGGGCGGGGAAGGGCCCGCCGCCCGGGGACACGGGATCCATCGGCAGCACGGCGCTCACCTCGTACCCTCCGTCGGGGCGGGGGCCGGCGGCCAGCTCGCCCCCCAGCATGCCCGCTCGCTCACGCATCCCCAGCAGCCCGTGCCCCCCTCCCGTGGTCGGCGGGGCCGGCCGGGTGGGAGCGGAGTTCGCGACGCACAGGTGCACATCGCGGGGCCCGTAGGCGATGCCGACCTCCACGCGGGAGCCGGGGGCGTGGCGCAGGCAGTTGCTCAGCGCCTCCTGCACGATCCGGTACGCGGTGAGCTCCACCCCCGGCGACAACGGGCGGCGGATGCCCGCGATCTCGGTGGTGACATCGAGCCCGGCGGCCCGCACGTTGTCCACGAGGCCCTCCAACTCGGCCAGCGTGGGCTGCGGGTGGTGCGGACCGGCGGCCTCGTCGGGATGCTCGGAACGCAGCACCCCCAGGACGCGGCGCAGTTCCGTCAGGGCCTCCACGGCATTCGCCCGGATCCCGGCCAGGTTCTCCTTGAGTTCCTCCGACGGGTTCTCCACGAGATAGGGGGCCACCTGCGCCTGGATGGAGATCACCGACATGTGGTGCGCGACGACGTCGTGCAGCTCGCGGGCGATCCGGCTGCGCTCCTCCAGCAGGGTGCGCCGGGCGCGCTCCTCCTCGGTGAGGGTCTCCTGCCGGACGAGCTGCGTGCGGGCCAGCCGGGTCGCGCGCAAGGCGTAGCCGAGGAGGCCGGTGAAGGCGAACAGGAGGATCGCCCCGGGGGTGCCGGTGCCGCTGTGCTCGGGCCTGAAGAGGCCCTCGGCGATCCCGGTGCAGGCGATGACGACGGTGACCGCGCCGGCGGTCACCCGGGGCGGCACCCGCAGGGACACCAGCAGCAGCACCGGGGCGAAGGCGAACAGCCCGGCGGGCATCCACGGCCAGCTCTGGCCCTGCCCGACATGGCCGTGGATCTGCCCGGCGATCAGTCCCGCCGCGGTCAGGCCGATCCAGTACCCGGCCATGGGCCAGCGCATCGCGATCACGATGGACCCGCCGACCATGGTCGCCAGCAGCGGCCTGATCGAGCCGTGGACCCCGTAGTGGTTGCTGAGTTGCTCCGTGGTGACGGCGAAGAAGGCCACCGCCAAATAGAGGAGCACCACGTGCGGGAGCCAGGCCAGCCAGCGCGGTTTCGACATCTTCGGGAGGGGATCGGCCTTCAGGTCCAGGAGCCCCCGGGCCACGCTCCCCAACACGGCCGAGGCCCTGGCGGGGGAGGCTCCCGGCGCCCCGTCCCCCGCGGTGGCGGCCACGACCGCGTTCTGGGCCGGACCCGTGCCCGGGGCCGGGGCAGGGGGCTCGCTCTGCTCGTTCACACGGTCCAGCCTAGGCATGGAGGGTCTCCTTGGCGGGAGCCACCGGGCCGGTGACTGTGCTTTCACCGGCCGGAGTTGAGTCGGTGCGGGCGTCGGAGGAGGCCGTCCCCAGGGGCAGGGGGGCGGACGAGGCGACGATCCGGGAGGGGACGGCCGGCGTCCCGGAGGAGCCGCGCCGGGTCCGGCCACGGGGGCGGTCGCCGACCTTCTCGTAGGTGTGGAAGGCGGCCCAGCAGACCGCCAGCGAGGCCGCGAACACGGGCAGCCAGAGCAGCCTGACGGCTATCCACTCCGCGGAAGCGGGCACGGTGTGCAGGCCGGGCAGATCGGTGGAGACCAGCAGTCCCAGGGCGGTGACGGCCATCATCGCGGTCTGGTGCCACAGGAAGATCGTCATGGCGGACAGGTTCACCAGCGCCACCTTCGCCCAGGCCCGGGGCCGGCTCATCGCCCGGGCCAGCGGCTCCCGCAGCAGCAGTGCCAGCCCGCACTGGGCCAGGCCGAACGCCACGGCGGCCAGGGTCGGCGGGTTCAGATTCGAGATCGCGGCTCCGGGGACACCGACCATCGAAGCGGGGTACCCGCCCCAGAGGATCAGTGCGGCCGTGGCTGCGATCCCGCCGCCCAGCAGGAGTGCGGCCGGGGTGCGCCGGGCGAAGGCGCCCCGGGACCAGGCGGCGCCCAGGGTGTAGGGCACGAGCCAGCCGGCGGCCACATTGACCCAGCCGATCCATTCGGGCCCGCCGAATCCGAAGCGCCAGACATCGACGGAGGCCACCACGGCCAGCGGCCACAGCGGCCACAGCGGCCACAGCGGGCTCAGCCGGGCGACGAGCGGGGTCGCGGCGGTGAGCGCGGCGAAGACGAGGAGGAACCACAGGGGGGACAGGACGAGTTTGAGCATCGTCCGGACGGTGTCCGTCCCCACGCCGCCGAGCAGCATGCCGCCGGCGGCGATGCTCCAGAGGACCAGGACGGCGGCGACCGGCCGGAACAGCCTGCCGAGCCGCTGGCGGACCCACTGCCCGTACGGGATTCCGCGGCCGCGCGCCGACTCGTACCCCTGGGCCGCGACGTGGCCGCCGACCAGGAAGAAGACGGCCAGGGTCTGGAACACCCAGGAGACCGGGGCCAGTCCGCTCATGTGGGCCAGCGGGCTGGTGGTGCTGAGGCCGCCGTCGGCACTGGTCAGTGCGGTGACCAGCCAGTGGCCCAGCACCACGCCGAGGATGGCGAAGGCCCGGAGCGCGTCCACGGCCCGGTCCCGGTGGGCGGGGGTTCCTGCGTCGATGCGGTCCGCGAGAACGGACCAGCGGGTCTGCGGTTCACGCACGCGCACGGGAGACCTCCGGAGCTGTGGGGGCGGACGGGGCGAGGGGGGCGGTGAGGGTGGTGAGGGACGAGGTGGAGGCGGCGGTCGCGGGGCCCGGGACGGGCCGGGCCGCCGGGGAGGAGCCGAGCACGATTCCGGCCAGTCCGTTCAGGGAATCGGTGCCCGGCTTGAGGTAGTCGCTGTGGCCGCCGGAGCCGGCCGCGAAGGGCAGGGCTCCGAAGGCAGGGTCCACGGGATCGGCGGCGAAGCCGATCCCGCCGACGCGCACGTGCGGGACACCGGAGATCCAGTCGTCGCCGCCCCGGCCGGCCCAGACCCGCGCCCGGGTCGGCAGGTCCGCGGCGGAACCGGCCCCCGTGCCCGGACTGCCGAACAGCGCGATGTCGGTGACCTCGGGACCCGTCACCGTACGGGCGCAGACGACGGATCCGTAGGAGTGGCACAGGAGCGAAAGGCGGGCCTCCGGGGCGGCCATCCGGGCCAACCGGGGCAGGAAGGAGCCGAGTTCGGCGGCGGCCTCGTCGGCGCGGCCGGTGGTCAGGACGGCCGGGCTGACCGTGCCGGGGGTGTCGTACCCGAGCCAGGCGACCACGGCGGAGCGGGGGTGCTCGGCGCGCAGGCGCTGCTGAAGGGCGACGGCCCCGGCACGGAACCTCTGGTAGGTGTCCAGCGTCGTGTCCGACCCGGGGACCAGGACCGCGACCCGGTCGGCGGTCTCCAGATCGCCGAACACCTCTATCGCCCGGCCCTTGCCGCGCCCGTCGAAGACGAGGAACCGGGCTTCGCCGCCCGCCTCCATGGCCCGGAGCTTCGCCGCGCGGCCGTGGCGGCCGGCGCTCTCGGCCGTACGGGCCGCCTCGGAGAGGTTGGCGAGGTGGGCGGCGTACCGGCCGGGGAGGGCGGTGCTTTCGCCGAGCACGGCCGGGTCCGGCGCGGGGACGTCAGGGGAAGCGGCGGCGGACACGGGGAACACCACGGCCGCGGCCACGAGCCCGGCCAGCAGCGTGCGGCGCAGACGGCCGCTGCTGCGGCCGTCGGGACGTGCGGTGGGTCGCGGTCGGCGGCTCATGAGTCCGTTCCTTCGCTCGTGCCAGAGGGGCGTTGGTGCGTTGTGCGTTGTTCTCTGGTCACGAAGTTAGGAATCGGGAGCCCTGGTCGGCGTCCCACCGCAGAGCCCACTTCCCAAGTAGCTCTCAGGTATGACAGGGGCTACGGGCTGCTCAGAGGGCGGTTCGCGGCTGAGTCGGTGCTCGGGTGGGTTGAGTACGGGTACTCATGTGGGGGGTGGTCAGTCGGCCGCATCGTACGGACATGAGATCAACTCTTCTCCCGAAGTCCCTGCTGGTGGCCGCACTCAGCGGCGTCGTCGTCCTGGCCGGCCTCGGCGCGCAGAACGCCACCGCCGCCCAGACCTCCGCGGTCGATGCCGCCGCTCAGACCTCCACGGTCGACGCCGCCGCGGTGAGCGACGCGGACACGGAGACCGAGGTCCGGTTCCTCGAAATGGCGGACCTCATCTGGCAGAGCTGCGCCCCGGACCTCTCCGAAACCCCCGACGGAGTGGCCGCCCCCGCCACGGTGGAGCCGGCGCCCGACTCCGTCCAGCCGGTCCTGGTCGACCCGGTGCCTCTGGATGCGACGGAGGAGTGCGTGGCCCAGCGGCACCAGCCGAGCATCAGCCGGGCGTTCTCGGGGACGAACACGGGCACGGGCAGCTACGAGGAGCTGCGGACCAAACTGATCGGCCTGAAGTACCCGGCGGCGTGGATCCACCGCATGCCGGACTTCAACGGCAGGCCCGTGGTACGGCTCGACCTGCGCGTGGGAGCGGATCACCAGGCCCTGGAGGTGACCGACATCGGCAACAGCGTGATGATCGAGGCGTTCGGCGCTCCGGAGGGCGTGAGCGTGACCGAGGTGAGGTTGCCGCGGCTGCTGGACATGCCCTTCTGAGACGGCCTAGTTGTATTGCCCTGTGAGGTTGGGGACGCGGCTGGCTCGTTTGTGGGTGATCCCGGCCGCTGTCAGCAGGTCGCGCCAGGCGTGGGACTTGTAGCAGGAGCCGTTGTCGGTCAGGACTCGTTCGACGGTGATCCCGGCGCTGGTGAAGTAGGCCTGGGCCCGGGTCCAGAAGGCGGTGGCGGTCTCTTTCTTCTCGTCGGTGTGGATCTCGCTGTAGGCGAGGCGGGAGTGGTCGTCGACGGCGGTGTGGATGTAGCTGTAGCCCAGGCGGGGTCGTTTCTTGCGGCCGGCTTGGCGGCCGAGGGCCTTGTGTCCGCCGCCGTCGGGGATGTTGCCGAGCTTCTTGATGTCCACGTGGACGAGTTCGCCGGGCTTGTCGCGTTCGTAGCGGCGTATGACACGGCCGGTGGCCCGGTCCAGATGGCTCAGGCGGGCCAGTCCGAAGCGGGTCAGGACGCGGTGCACGGTCGAGGGCACCAGCCCCAGCAGGTGGGCGATGCGGGCCGGCCCCCAGCGGCGGGCGAGGCGGACCTTGATGATCCGGCGTTCGGTGCGGGTCGGGGTCCGGCGCGGGCTGTGGTGCGGGCGGGACGAGTGGTCGCTCATGCCCGCTTCGCCGTGAGCCCGGTAGCGGTCGGACCAGCGTTGGGCGGTGGTGGGTGAGACACAAAAGCGTTCGGCGGCCCGGCGTAGGGGCCAGCCGTCCTCGACCACGCAGCGGGCCAGGCGCAGCCGTCCGGTCTCGGTCAGGGGTGCATTACGGTGGGGCATGAGGGCCTTCTGTCGTTCGGTGGAGATGTCGCAATCCACACCGAACCCGGAAGGCCCTCACCCGTTCAAGACGCCTCGGTCGAGACCTGCATCACGCGTCCACAACCTACCGGGGCAATACACCTAGTCCGCCGTCAGGGAGTCGGCGAGCGGCTCCACGAGCGGTTCGACGAAACCGGCGCGCCAGCGCGGGGCCGGGTCCTGCCCGGGACTGGTCCAGTACTCCCGGGCGCCGGCGACCCGCCCGTCCCGTACGGTCCACAGGGAGACGGCGCGGTAGACGACGTGGTCCTGGGGTATCTCCACCTCGGTCACGACGAGATCGCCGTCCGCGAGGATCCGGAGCACGTCGACGGATCTCTCGTCCGCGTAGTCGTCATCGCTGATGACGGCGATGAAGTTGTCGCGACCGACGATGCGTTCGCTGCTCACGGGCCACTCGATCACCGCGTCCTCGGTGATCAGCAGGGCCGCTCCGTCCCAGTCGCGTGCCTCGATCCGCTCCCACAGTTGTGCCACTACCTTCAACGGCTCCATGTGCCGCAGTGTGCGGGGGGACCGTGGAAGGCAACAAGCTTTGCCTACAGGCTTATTGACATCGCCATAATCAATGCCGCCGGTACGTGAGCGGGAGCGCGGTGCTGCCGTCGAGCTCCCGCACCAGGTTCCCGTCGGGGAGCAGCCGCAGGGTGCTCCGGCCGCCCGGCGAACACGACGGCGGCGCACCGGAGATCACCGTGGACGGGTCGAGCCCGACGGTGTCGGTGGTGGCGGAGCGCAGCGGCGCGGTCCAGGCGCAGCTGAATCCGGGGGCCTGGAGGGTCAGGGACATGATGATGGAGCCGGTGGTTCCGGGGGTGAGGGTGAGCTGCCAGCTCTGGTCGCCGTAGGTGCTCCGCCAGCTGCCGGCGTACGCCTCGGGGAGTGTGGCCGGAGTGACGGAAGGGGCAGGATCGGGGCCGGTTCCCGTTCCGGTTCCGGTGCTGGTCCCGGTCGCGTCCGTGGTGCCCCGCGGGCCGGAGGAGCCGGCCGGGGCGGATCCGGCCGGCGCAGATCCGGCCGGGGCGGAACCGGCCGGCGCAGGACCGGCCGGGGCGGAACCGGCCGGCGAGGTAGGGCGATCCAGGGAGCAGCCGGTGCAGTTGCGCAACGTCGAACTCGTCGATGTCGATGCCTACGTCAGGATGCGGTGCGATCCCGTCATGATGGCCGACCTCGGCGGACCGCTTCCACGCGAAGGCATGGAGGACAAGGTCCGGCGAGACGTCCACAAGGCGGCCGCGGATCTCGACTGGATCAAGATGATCATCCCCGACCCGGCCAGGCCCGACGTCGTGGCGGGCACGGTGACCCTGTGGTCCCACGACACCGAGGACGGGCCCGTGTCCGAGATCGGATGGATGGTCCTGCCGGAACACCAGGGACGCGGACTGGGAAAACGAGCCGTCCGCGCCCTGCTCGAACAGGCACGGGACGAGGACCGCTGGGGGCGCGTACACGCGTTCCCCGCACGGAGCAACGGCCCGTCGAACGGCATCTGCCGCTCCCTCGGCTTCCGGTTCCTCGCCGAACGCGACGTGACGTTCGCGGACCGCGTCCTGCCGACCAACCACTGGGCCGTCGATCCCCGCGCCATGCACGCCTCGACGACCTAGGCGACCTAGGTGGCCTAGGCGGCCGGGGCGTCCGTCGGGGGCGGCAGGGTGTCCAGGGCGGCCGACAGGCGTTCCAGGACGCGGACCGTTTCGGCGAGGCCGTCTTCGCCGAGGGCCTCCGTGAGACGGGCGGCCAGGGACGCGTGGCCCGGGCCGATCCTGGCGACGGCGGCGCGGCCGGCATCCGTGGGGCTCAGCAGCTTCGCCCGGCGGTGGGCCGGGTTCGGGACGTACTCGGCGAGGCCCTTGTCGGCCAGCAGATCGGCGATGCGCTGCACGCTCTGCCGGGTGATGCCCATGGCCCGGGCGATGCCGGCGACGGGGAGCGGCTCGCGCAGTACGGCTCCGAGCACCTGCCACCAGGCTGCGGTCAGCCCCGCCGGGCGGGCCAGCTCCTCCGATACGGAGAGGAGCTGGCCGTTGAGCCGGAACACCCCGAGGGCGGTGCGGCTCAGGAGGTCCTGCCGGGTGCGCAGGGAGTTCTCCCGCGATGCTCTGCCGCGTGCCGCCGGAGCTGCGCCGACGGCCTCCGGGAGCCCCCCGGCGGGCGGATCCGACGGCTCCGCACCCCGCGGGCGCGGCGCGGGCTGGTCAGGCATGGTTCGGGTCCGCCGCCATCAGGACCGGGTACGCGCTCGCGTCCGAGTCGTGGAACAGGCGGTACCAGGCGTCGAGGACGTGCGGCTCGTACACCCCGAGGCGGGCGAAGACCTCGCGGGCGAACGCCACCGGTTCCGTGGGGCCCGCCGTGATCAGGTCGCCGTCGGTGACCGCGTCGGCCTCGACGTAGAGCTCGGCGCCGCCGTAGCCCGGCTGGCCGCCGAGGTAGAAGGGGGCCGCGCTGGTGTGCGTACGTCCGTCCAGGACTCCGGCGCGTGCCAGGCCGGCCGTCGCTCCGCAGATCGCGGCGACCGGGACGCCCGCAGCCAGGAACTCCTCGGCCTTCGCCGCGAAGGGGGCCAGCTCGTCGCCCGTGTCCCACAGTCCGGCGCCGGTCAGGATGAGGAGGGCGGACTCCTCGGGGCGCAGGTCCGACAGGGCCAGGTCGGGCTGGATGCGGAGGCCGCCCATCGTGGTGACGGGCCGTCCGGCGGCGATGCCGACCGTGCGGACCTCGTAGCCGTGCTGGGTCAGGTGCGCCGTGGTGTGGCCCGTCTCCCAGTCGGCGTACGTGTCGTACACCGCCACGTGGACCGTGGGGCGGGACCCCGCCCCGGTCTGCGCCTGGTGCTCCGTCTGCGTCTGCGTCTGCGTCTCAGCCTGCGTCTTCGTCTGGGTCTCGCTCATCGTGCTCGCCCTCCGGTGTCGCCGTCGCCGTGCGTCTGATGTCCGAACCGAACCGAACAGAATCGAATCGAGCCCGAATCGAACCGAGCCTGACATGACAGCCCGGTCCGTCCGGCTGCGTCCTCTATGACAGTAGGCTGCCATGATGACAGCTTGCTGTCAATCCCTCCCCATACAGACTGCCGAGACCCGCCCCCCACCCGCATACAGACCGCCGATATCCCTCCCCACCTGCACACTTCTACGGTTGCGGCCATGACCCCTCACGTCACCTCGGGCGCCACCGTCAAGGCCGCCGACCGCGCTCACGTCTTCCACTCCTGGTCCGCCCAGGCCCTGATCGACCCGCTCGCCGTGGCCAAAGCCGAGGGGTCGCACTTCTGGGACTACGACGGCAAGCGCTACCTCGACTTCGCCTCCCAGCTGGTCAACACCAACATCGGCCACCAGCACCCCAAGGTCGTCGCCGCGATCCAGGAGCAGGCCGCGAGGCTCTGCACCCTGGCCCCCGGTTTCGCCGTCGACGTCCGCTCCGAGGCCGCACGCCTCATCGCGCAGCGGACCCCCGGCGACCTCGACAAGATCTTCTTCACCAACGGCGGCGCCGAGGCCGTGGAGAACGCCGTCCGCATGGCCCGGCTGCACACCGGCCGGCAGAAGGTCATGTCCACCTACCGCTCGTACCACGGCGCCACCTCCGCCGCGATCAACCTCACCGGCGACCCGCGCCGCTGGCCCTCCGACACGGCCGCCGCCGGCGTCGTGCACTTCTGGGGACCGTTCCTCTACCGCTCGCCCTTCCATGCGACCACCGAGGCCGAGGAGTGCGCCCGCGCCCTCACCCACCTCGCGGACACCATCGCCTTCGAGGGCCCGGCGACGATCGCCGCGATCATCCTGGAGTCGGTCCCCGGCACGGCCGGGATCATGACCCCGCCCCCCGGCTACCTGGCCGGCGTGCGCGAGCTCTGCGACCGCTACGGGATCGTCTTCATCCTGGACGAGGTCATGTCGGGCTTCGGTCGGACCGGCAAGTGGTTCGCCGCCGAGCACTTCGACGTCACCCCCGACCTGATCACCTTCGCCAAGGGCGTCAACAGCGGCTACGTCCCGCTCGGCGGCGTCGCGATCTCCGGCGCGATCGCCGAGACCTTCGCCACGCGCCCCTACCCGGGCGGGCTGACCTACTCCGGTCACCCCCTCGCCTGCGCCGCCGCCGTCGCGACGATGAACGCCATGGAGGAGGAGGGCATCGTCGAGCACTCCGCCCACCTCGGCGAGAACGTGATCGGCCCGGCCCTCGCCGAGATCGCGGAGCGCCACCCCTCGGTCGGGGAGGTGCGCGGTCTGGGCACCTTCTGGGCCCTGGAACTCGTACGGGACAAGGAGACGCGCGAGCCGCTCGTTCCCTACAACGCCGCGGGCGCCGACAACGCGCCGATGGCCGAGTTCGCCGCTGCCTGCAAGGCGTCCGGGCTGTGGCCGTTCGTCAATATGAACCGCACCCACGTCGTCCCTCCGTGCAACATCACGGAAGCGGACGCGAAGGAGGGCCTGGCCCTGCTCGACGACGCGCTGACCGTCGCCGACCGGCACGTTTCGGCCTGACCGAGCTCTGGTCGACGCCTGACCGGGCTTCACCGAGCCTGACGGCCACCCCCGGAGCGAGGCCGGGGGTGGGTCCCGAACGGGCCGCGGACAGGCCGCGGACAGGCCGCGAACAGGCTCCGAGCAGCGAGGACGACCCTGCGCGGGTGCTCTGGGAGGGACCCGCGCAGGGTCAAATGATCAAGACGAGAAGAGCGGCCCGTCCGGATAACGGGCACTAAATCCACATAGCGGCCACAAACCGATCGGTTTCGGCCGTGCTGCCTGGCCTAAGGTGTCCGAAGCCCACAGATGGAGACGGACCCCTATGCCAGGCAGCGGCGCTGTCACCCGCAACACACTTCGCCAGCAGATCGCGGACGCGCTGCGTGACGAGGTGCTCGCGGGACGCCTGGCGGCCGGGAGCGAGTTCACCGTCAAACAGATCGCCGAGCAGTACGAAGTCTCGGCGACCCCCGTCCGCGAGGCGCTCGTCGACCTCTCCGCCCAAGGCCTCCTCGACTCCGTCCAGCACCGCGGCTTCCGCGTCCGAGTCTTCACCGTGGACGATTTCCGGGGCATGATCGAGGCTCGTACGTTGATCGTGGAAGGCATCTTCCGCAGGCTCGTGGAACGCGGCACCGCCCCCGGCTCCGGGGAACGGCTGGTCTCGGTGCGCCGCCGCGCGGAGGAGGCGCAGCGGGCAGCGCTGAACGGCTCGCTCGACGTGCTGATCGGCTACGACCTGCGCTTCTGGAGGGAGCTGAGCGGGCTGGTCGGCAACATCTACATCTCCGAATTCCTGCACCGGATCCGGGTGCAGTGCTGGGTGTTCGCCGTGCCCCATCTGAAGGCGGAGCCGGACCTGCGCTCCGACCTGTGGGCCGGCCACAACGAACTGATGGACGCGGTGACCCGCGCGGACGCCGAGGAGGTACGACGCCTCGTGCACGCGTACAACCAGCACGGTCTCGACTGGGCCGCGGGCCTGAAGGTGGCCGGAGCATGAGCGGCGAGAGCGCCGTGAGCGCCGACCAGGAGAAGCAGGCCCCCATGGCCCCCACCGGTGCGCGATGGCTCGGTGCCGTCGGGCTGTCCGTCGTCGTCCCCATCCCCGGTCCCGTCCCGGAGCAGACCCTCACCACCCTGCGCGAGCACCTCGACGCCCACTGCGGCGCGGGTCCCGGCGCCTGGGAACTCATCGTGGTCACCGGCGACGCCGCTGCCCCGCCGCCGGCCGCCGCCGCGGAACCCCGGATCCGGCTGATCCGCCTCCGCGAAGGCGCCGACAGCACTGACACCGGCGACACCGGCCAAACCGCCGCCGGCCAAACTGCCGACGCCGGCCAAACCGGCCAAACCGGCCAAACCGCCGACGCCGCCCACGCAGCCCACCGCGCGACCGGCAAGGGCGCCGCCCTCCGAGCCGGAGTGCTCGCCTCCGCCGGCGACCGGGTGCTCCTCACCGACGCCGCGCTCAGCACCCCGCTCGACGAGCTGGCCCGTCTCGAGGAACTCCTGGCCCCGGCCGGGGACGGCACGGACGGCGACGCACTCCCCGCCGTGGTCCTCGGCCGCTCCCGCGGCCGCCTGGTCCGCACCCTCGGCATCCCCGGCATACCGGGATTCCGTGCCGACACCTGCGCCTTCGCCCTCTTCGACGGCGACCGGGCCCGCGCCGCCTTCGGCGCCTCGACCCTCGACGGACCGGCCATCGATGCCGAGGTCCTGCGCTGGGTCCGCCGCCAGGGCTGGCACGTGGCCGAGGTCGAGCTTCCCGTACACCGCGGCCGCGGCGGCGACCGCACCCGGAACGCCCCGGCCCCGCGCCACGATCGCCTGCGCACCCTCGGCGACCTGTTCCGCCTGAACGCCGGTGGCCTCGCCGTGGCCGCCGCCTTCATCGCGCTCTCCCTCTACGTCTTCCAGGGACTGTGGGCGGACCTCGACGGCGCCTACCTCGCGGACGCGCTCCAGGACCAGAACCAGTGGGAGTGGTTCGTCGGCGTCACCACCGACAACATCACCCACTTCCGCAACCCGCTCTTCACCCTCTCCCAGGGCATGCCCGACGGCGTGAACCTGATGGCCAACGCCACGATGCTCGGCCTGAACGTCCCGCTGATCCCGGTCACGCTGCTGTTCGGCGAGACCGTCACCTTCGCGCTGGTCCTCACGCTCGGCATGGCTGCCAGCGCCTGGACCTGGTACTGGCTGATCCGCCGCCGGTTCGTGCGCAGCCGCTGGGCGGCCGCCGCGGGCGGGGCGCTCGCCGCCTTCGCGCCGCCGATGGTCTCGCACGCCAACGGCCATCCGAACTTCGTCGTCCTCTTCATGATCCCGCTGATCATCGACCGGGCCCTGCGCCTGTGCGAGGGTCACCGCGACGGTCGCAATGTGACCCGTGACGGGGTACTGCTCGGGCTCTTCGCGACGTACCAGATCTTCATCGGCGAGGAGCCGCTGCTGATCGCCGCGCTCGGCATGCTGGTGTTCTGCCTGGCCTACCTCCTCGTCGCCCCCCGCCGCGCCCTCGTGGCCGCGCGGCCGCTGGGCTCCGGCCTGGTCGTGGCGCTCGGTGTGTGCCTGCCGCTGGTGGCCGTCCCGCTGTACTGGCAGTTCTTCGGCCCGCAGAGCTACCACTCGGTCCTGCACGGGGACAACGCCGGGAACAGTCCGCGCGCCCTGATCGAGTTCGCGGCCCGCTCCCTCTTCGGCGACCCCGAGACGGCCGGCAAGCTCTCCCTGAACACCACCGAGCAGAACGCCTTCTACGGCTGGCCCCTGCTCGCCTTCGGTGTGGCCGTCTGCGTGTGGCTGTGGCGGAGCAGGGCCGTACGGGCCCTCGCGATCACCGGCTTCACCGCGCTCCTGCTGTCCCTCGGGCCGTGGGTACCCGTACCCCGCACGGAGATCGTGCTGCCGGGCCCCTGGCGCCTGATGATCAAGCTGCCGCTCTTCGAGTCGGTGATCGAGGGGCGCGTGGCGATGGTGTGCGCGCCCATCCTGGGCATCCTGCTCGCCCTCGCGCTCGACCGGATCCTGCGGCTGCCCGCGCGGGAGCTGCGCACGCTGGGCCTGCTGGGGGCGGCGGCCGCGCTGATCCCGATCCTGCCGCTGCCGCTGACCGTACGGGACCGCGCGCCGGTGCCCGCCTTCATCACCTCCGGGGACTGGAAGGGCTACGTCAAGGACGGGGAGGCACTCGTTCCGGTACCGCTGCCGGACCCGGGCCAGGCGGACGCGCTGCACTGGCAGGTGGAGGCGGACTTCGGCTTCCGGCTGGCCGGCGGCTACTTCAACGGCCCGTGGGGACCCGACCGGATCGGCATCTACGGGGCCACCCCGCGGCACCTCTCGAACCTCCTGCGCGACGTCCGCTACGGCGCCGAGCCGCCGGTGGTCGACGCCGGCTGGCGGACGCAGGCCCGCCAGGACCTGGAGTACTGGAAGGCCGGCGCGGTGGTCCTGCCCCGCCAGGACCGGGACGCGGAGCTGCGGGCACTGATCACCGGGCTGCTGGGCCGGGAGCCGGAGCAGGTGCGCGACGTGTGGGTCTGGAGGGTGGGCCCGGGGGAGCCGTAGACGCGGATCCGGCGCCGGCCCGGCGCCGACCCGGCCTGGATCCGGTCTGGATCAGGCTGGATCCGGCCTGGATCCGGCGCGGTTCGCGTCCCAAGGTTCTGCTCACCCCTTCGCTGAGCGTGTCCGGCGCACTACGCTGGCCCGATCGGCGACAACGACTGATCGGAGGCCGAGTGGCCTGTGACCTGTGGCTGGTCCCCCTTGTCGACGTGCTGTGCCACAGCCCCGACAACCCCTTCGCGGAAGAGATCGCCTCGTACGACAAGGCGCTGGGTGAGGCCGGACTGCCGTCCGTGCCGGTGTTCGCGTACATGCCGGGGCTTTCCGGGGACGTCGCCCCGGTGGCCGGTTTCGACTACGACGCCCTGCACTTCCTGCGGCGGGCGTACCTGCTCCAGATCTGCGGGCTGCCGGTGACACCGGTGGACGAGCTGGGCGGGGACTACGAGCAACTGCTGGAGATGTTCGAGCCGACGGCGCAGCAGTCGCACCTGGTGTGGCACTACGACCACGCGGGGGCCTACGTCCCCGTGGACTTCGCGTACCCGCTGGCCAACGAGGAGCTGCTGGCCGGGGGCGGGCCCCTGGGGTCCGCGCAGGGCCTGCTGCGCGAGCTGGCGCTGGTGGCTCCCGCGATCGGGATAGACCCCCGCAACCCGCCGCTCGCTCCGGCGCCCCCGGGGCGGCCGACGTCGCTGGAGGAGCCCGCCGGGCCGATCCCGTACGACGACAGCCCCTTCGCTCGGGAGCGGCACGTATGGCTGGGCCTGCACGCGGCTGCGACCAGGAGCCTCGGTCAGGGCTCGATGATCATCTTCAGCTGACGCGAACGACCGGTACGGAACGGGGCCGGCGCCGCCGCGCGGAGCCGGCCCCGCCCCGTCAGCGCGGCTGCTCCGGCGGCCGCTGGCGGGGCATGTTCGGGCGGGTGCCCGGGGGGAGCGGGAAGCGGGCAGGCGGGACGTACGCGTCCGAGCGGGATCCGCCCGCGCCCAGGGACTGCATGACCAGCGGGGCGGGGCCGGAGCTGAACTCGACCATCCATTCCGCGGTCTCCGACCGTACGAGCTCGGTCACGTCCTCCGAGAAGCGGCGCAGCACGGTCAGACACCGCTCCGCGGCCTCGCTGGCGGTGCCCTCGGTGGGGCCCAGGATCTCGCGCACGTTCTCCGTGGCCCAGTCGAACTGCAGGGTCTGCAGTCGCCGCTGCACGGCCTGCGCCGTGGCCACGTCCCGCATCCAGCCCGAGGTCAGGCCGAAGAACCGGTCGCAGGCCAGGCAGGCCGCGCCCAGGAGCAGCGCGAGATAGCCGTACGAGGACGCCCCGGGCACCGAGCCGGTCAGCTCCAGCAGTGGCATCGCGGCGCCCGTGACCGCGCCGACGGCGGCCCCGATCCGCAGGATCCGGGCCCCCCGGCGCTTCCACGCCCGGTCCGACAGGTACCACTCGGCGGTGCGCAGCGCGTCGGCCTCGACCCGTCGGTAGAGCTCGTCGAGCCGCTCCGCGGGCTCGCCCCAGTCCCCGAGAGGGAACGGCCGGCCGGTAAGGTCGCCGTCCTCAGCGGGATCCCGGGGTGGCCCCTCGGGCTGCATCTCCGGCTGACTCACCCGGGCACTCCCTCTGCCTGCGCTGAACGTGTGGTGGTGCGCGTGTGCGCAATGGTGCGCATGCTCTTCCTACCTTCGAATGAGACGCGGTGGGCGACGATTCCCGGGATTTCCGCCCGCAAGGGGGGCGTCATCAGGTACGCGCACGCCCCGTCTCTCACTCGAAAGAGTTGGTCCTCACGGCGTAGGGCGCGGCGCCCGGGGAGCACGTAGGCTCGGATTGACCAAGCCGCCGGCGCTTGGCCCGACGCTACGGAGTGAGTGACCTGTGATTCCCGGTGGTGGTCAGCCCAACATGCAGCAGCTGCTCCAGCAGGCCCAGAAGATGCAGCAGGACCTTGCCGTGGCGCAGGAGGAGCTGGCGCAGGCCGAGGTCGAGGGCCAGGCCGGCGGCGGCCTGGTGAAGGCGACCGTCACCGGTTCCGGTGAACTTCGCGCGCTGGTGATCGACCCGAAGGCCGTGGACCCCGAGGACACCGAGACGCTCGCGGACCTGGTGGTCGCGGCGGTCCAGGCGGCCAACGAGAACGCGCAGGCGCTCCAGCAGCAGAAGCTGGGCCCGCTGGCCCAGGGCCTGGGCGGCGGCAGCGGTATCCCCGGCCTTCCCTTCTAGGACCCGACCGACCCGACCGAGCCGACCGACCCGACCGACCTCTCGCTCTCCCCGCTCTCCCGCTCACGAACTTCAGAACCGAAAGAAGGCAGTCCGTTGTACGAAGGCGTGGTCCAGGACCTGATCGACGAACTGGGCAGGCTGCCCGGCGTCGGGCCCAAGAGCGCGCAGCGGATCGCCTTCCACATCCTGCAGGCCGAGCCCACCGATGTCCGCCGCCTCGCGCACGCGCTGCTGGAGGTCAAGGACAAGGTCCGGTTCTGCGCGGTGTGCGGGAACGTGGCGCAGGAGGAGCGGTGCAACATCTGCCGCGATCCGCGCCGCGATCTGACGGTCATCTGTGTGGTCGAGGAGTCGAAGGACGTCGTCGCGATCGAGCGGACCCGCGAGTTCCGGGGCCGGTACCACGTCCTCGGCGGGGCGATCAGCCCGATCGAGGGCGTCGGCCCGGACGATCTGCGCATCCGGGAGCTGCTGGCGCGGCTCGCGGACGGTTCGGTCACCGAGCTGATCATCGCGACCGACCCGAACCTGGAGGGCGAGGCGACCGCCACCTACCTCGCCCGCATGATGAAGCCCATGGGCCTGAAGGTCACCCGCCTGGCCAGCGGCCTCCCCGTCGGGGGAGATCTGGAGTACGCGGACGAGGTCACGCTCGGGCGGGCCTTTGAAGGAAGGCGACTTCTCGATGTCTGACGCAACGCTGCACGCCCTGGGACAGGATCCGGACGACTTCGCGGCTTCGATCGCGGATCAGATCGAGTCCTTCATCGTCGCGGTCACCGAGGTGGCCAAGGGCGAGGACCCGGACAGCGCGGTGCCCTTCCTCCTCCTGGAGGTGTCCCAGCTGCTGCTGGCGGGCGGCCGGCTCGGTGCCTACCAGGACGTCCTGCCCGACGAACGCTACGAGCCCGACCTGGGCCCGGAGCCGGACGTGGACGACCTGCGCGAGCGGTTCGCGGTGATGCTGGAGCCGGTCGACGTCTACTCGGAGGTCTTTGACCCCTACGAGCCGCGCAAGGCCCCGGTCCCGCACCGGATCTCCGACGACCTCGCCGATGTGGTCGCCGACCTGCGGCACGGCCTCATCCACCACCAGTCGGGCCGGATCACCGAGGCGCTGTGGTGGTGGCAGTTCTCCTACTTCACCAACTGGGGACCGACGGCATCGGCCACGCTGCGCGCCCTCCAGTCACTGATCGCGCACGTCCGCCTCGACCAGCCGCTGGCCGCCCTGGACGGGCTGGACACGGACGAGGACCTCGCGGAGGACGAGCTCGCGGAGGTGGCCGGGCAGGTCATGGCCGAGGAGCTCGGCGGTCTCGGCCGGAAGTAAAAGCCCCGGTGAGGGAACTTGTGCTGTGATCTTTTCGTCTCATGATGTGGTACGAGGCGGTCGTATCGCGGCCGCTCGTTAGACTGCACCAGCAATGAGACGGACTGAGCGAGGAGCGCACGTGGGCCTTGTCGTGCAGAAGTACGGAGGCTCCTCCGTAGCCGATGCCGAAGGCATCAAGCGTGTTGCCAAGCGGATCGTGGATGCCAAGAAGAACGGCCACCAAGTGGTCGTCGTGGTTTCCGCGATGGGCGACACGACGGACGAGCTGATCGATCTCGCCGAGCAGGTGTCCCCGATGCCTGCCGGACGCGAATTCGACATGCTGCTGACCGCCGGAGAGCGGATCTCCATGGCCCTGCTGGCCATGGCGATCAAAAACCTGGGCCACGAGGCCCAGTCGTTCACCGGTAGCCAGGCAGGCGTCATCACCGACTCGGTGCACAACAAAGCGCGCATCATCGATGTCACGCCGGGCCGTATCCGCACCGCGCTGGACGAGGGCAACATCGCCATCGTCGCCGGCTTCCAGGGTGTGTCGGCGGACAGCAAGGACATCACCACCCTCGGCCGGGGCGGCTCGGACACGACCGCCGTCGCGCTCGCCGCGGCGCTGGACGCCGAGGTCTGCGAGATCTACACCGATGTCGACGGCGTCTTCACCGCGGACCCCCGCGTCGTGAAGAAGGCCAAGAAGATCGACTGGATCAACTCCGAGGACATGCTGGAGCTCGCGGCCTCCGGTTCCAAGGTGCTGCTGCACCGCTGCGTCGAGTACGCGCGCCGCTACAACATCCCGATCCACGTCCGCTCGTCCTTCTCGGGACTGCCGGGCACCTGGGTCAGCAACGAGAATCCGCAAGGGGACGAGCCGGTGGAGCACGCCATCATCTCCGGAGTCGCTCACGACGTCTCCGAAGCCAAGATCACGGTCGTCGGCGTCCCGGACAAGCCGGGTGAGGCCGCGGCCATCTTCCGCGCCATCGCGGACGCCGAGATCAACATCGACATGATCGTGCAGAACGTGTCCGCCGCCTCCACGGGTCTGACGGACATCTCCTTCACCCTCCCCAAGGCCGAGGGCCACAAGGCCATCGACGCCCTGGAGAAGGCGAAGGGCACCATCGGCTTCGAGTCCCTGCGCTACGACGACCAGATCGGCAAGATCTCCCTGGTCGGCGCGGGCATGAAGACCAACCCGGGCGTCACCGCCTCGTTCTTCCAGGCGCTGTCCGACGCGGGCGTCAACATCGAGCTCATCTCCACCTCGGAGATCCGCATCTCGGTCGTGACCCGCCAGGACGACGTCAACGAGGCCGTCCGCGCCGTGCACACGGCCTTCGGGCTCGACAACGACAGCGGCGACGAAGCCGTCGTCTACGGAGGCACCGGACGTTGACCGCGACCGCGGCCCGGTCGGCCCCGGCTCCGGCACTCGCCGTGGTCGGGGCGACCGGAGCCGTCGGCTCCGTTCTGCTCGGGATGTTGTCCCAGCGGGCCGACGTCTGGGGCGACGTACGCCTGATCGCCTCCTCGCGCTCGGCCGGCCGCAGGCTGACCGTGCGGGGTACGGAGACCGAGGTGCTCGCCCTCACCGAAGACGCCTTCGACGGCATCGGTGCGGGTGACATCGCGCTCTTCCTGACCCCGGCCGAGGTCTCGGCCCGGTGGGCTCCCGTCGTCACCGCGCGCGGGGCCGTCGTGGTGGACCAGTCCGCGGCCTTCCGCGAGGACCCCGACGTACCGCTCGTGGTGCCCGAGGTGAACGGGCACGCGGCCCGGATCCGGCCGCGCGGGATCGTCGCCGGACCCGACTGCGTGACCGCCGCGATGATCGCGGCGCTGGGCGCGCTGCACGCCGAGTACGCACTGGCCGAGCTGGCCGTCTCCACCTACCAGGCCGCGAGCGCGGCCGGCCGGGCCGGCTCGGAGGCACTGCGCCGTCAGCTGTCCCTCGTCGCCGGCAGCTCCCTGGGGGAGCATCCCGGGGACGTGCGCCGGGCCGTGGGCGAGGACACCGGGCCCTTCGCGGGTCCGCTCGCACTCAACGTGGTGCCGTGGTCCGGTGAGCTGCGCGAGGACGGCTGGTCCTCGCACGAGCTGGCCGTACGGGCGCAAGTACGCCGGATCCTGGACCTGGCGGAGCTTCCGGTGTCCGTGACCTGCGTACAGGTACCCGTACTGACCGGCCACTCGGTGACCGTACGGGCCCGGTTCGAGGGCGCCGTCGAGGCGGTGCACGCCCGGGAGATCCTGGAATCGGCGCCCGGGGTGGTCCTCGTGGACGACCCGGCCGCGGGGGAGTTCCCGACCCCTTCGGACGCCGCGGGCACGGATCCGGCCTGGGTGGGGCGGGTGCGGCGCTCGCTCGACGACCCGCGTTCGCTGGAGTTCTTCGTCTGCGCGGACAACCTCCGCCAGGGTGCTGCGCTCAATGCCACACAAACTGCGGAGCTCATCGCGGCTGATTTTGGCTCATTGACTTTGTAGGATCATCGTTAATCCCTTGATCGAGTGGATGGCCCGACGGCTGTCGTCGTACGACGATGCGCGTCCGGGTGCGCGGCTACGCAAGAAGACGATGAGAATCCCGCCGATGAATCTGCCGTGCGCGTACAACCCTGACGGGGGGACGCGTGTCCAACAGGCGTGGCAGAAGCATTGCTCGAACTCCCCGTCATCCCGGCGCGCACCGGGACGCTCCCGACCCCGTCGCGCCTGCGCTCCCGCACGCCCGGCGGGTTCCCGGTGATCGTTCCCGTCCCGCCCGCCGCGACGGCGTCCGGGGCCCCCGTGCTGCCCGGGGTGCCCACCGCGCCCGGCGCCCGCGCGTCCGTACCCGCCAAGGAAGGCCGGGTCCCCGGGCCGCGCGACAGCGCGGAGGACCTCGGCAGCAGCGCGGAGACGGCTGAAAAGGCCGAGGCGACCGAAGCGGTCGAGGCGACCGCAGCGGCCGAACCGGTGGAGGCGACCGCAGCGGCCGAACCGGTGGAGGCGACCGCAGCGGCCGAAGTGGTCGCGGGAACCACCGTCGACCACCTCACCGAGACCTACCAGGCCCACTACCGCTCGCTGCTGGGCCTCGCCGCGCTCCTCCTCGACGACACCGCCTCCTGCGAGGACGTCGTCCAGGAGGCCTTCATCCGCGTCCACGCGGCCCGCAACAAGGTCCGGGACCGGGAAAAGACGCTGGCCTACCTGCGCCAGACCGTCGTCAACCTTTCGCGCTCCGCCCTGCGCCGCCGCATCCTCGGCCTGAAGCTTCTGTCGAAGCCGATGCCGGACATGGCGAGCGCCGAGGAAGGCGCGTACGACCTGCTGGAACGGGACGATCTCATCAAGTCGATGCGCGGGCTCCAGCGACGCCAGCGAGAGGTGCTGGTGCTGCGCTACTTCGCGGACATGACGGAAGTCCAGGTCGCCGAGACCCTCGGCATATCGCTCGGTTCGGTCAAGGCGTACGGATCGCGGGGCATTGCCGCGCTGCGGGTGGCGATGGAGGCTGCGCAAGCATGAACGAGGACCGCAAGACGAACGAGGACGAGGGCCGGGACCTGCCGGGCCTGCCCGAGCCGTCCGGCGAATCCGCCTCCGGAGGCCCGGAGGCCCTGCTGGCACTCGTGCTCGGCAAGCCGGGCACGGCGGAACCTGCCGAGCCCGCGACCGCCGAGCCCGCCGCTGCCGAGCCCGCGACCACCAAGCCCGCTGCTGCCAAGCTCGCTGCCGTCAAACCCGTCGCCTCCGGTCCCGTGGACGATGAGGACGCGCTGCGCGATCTGCTGCACGGGGTCGTCGTGAGGCTCGAACCCTCCGATGACGCGCTGGAGCGGCTGCGGGGGGGGGGGGGCGAAAGACGGGGCCGCCACCACAAGAGCCCCCCCACCCCAGAGAAGGAAGAATGGGGGCTAAGCGGAGCGCGACCGGACGGATAGTCCCGG
>NZ_JBHWMB010000001.1:189613-283305 GCF_042730015.1 Streptomyces sp. NPDC059957
GTGAGGCTGTGCTCGGAGGTTTGGGTTGGGGGGGGGTGGGGTGGTCGAACCCCTTAGCGGAGGGGGGGGGCGTCCGTATCCTCTCGTCCCCCCCCCCCCGGGTCCGTAACCGGCGGATCCTCGTCGCCGCGGCGGCGGCCGTGGTGGTACTGGGCGGCGCGGTCCCGGTCGGCCTGTACGTGACCTCCGCCGCGGGCGGGAACTCCGACCGTTCCCTCACGGCGGGCCACGGCCAGCAGGGCGGAGACTCGCAGGACGGGTCCGACCTGCAGCAGAACGGGTCCGGCAAGCGCCCGAAGCCCAAGCGGTCCTCCGGCAAGGACAAGGACGGCAAGGACGGCAAGGACAAGAACGCGGAGAACGGCGGCGCCAGCGCCTCGCCGACCTCGCCCGACGGCCGCTTCCCGAGCACCGGCGGGACGGACGTCACCCCGCCCCGCGCCCCCTCCGCCCTGCCCGGCACCGTCGGCGGCGGTCTGATCCCCCCGCCCGCGTCCTCGGACGCGCCCACCTGCACCCGCAGCCAGGTCGGCGTGGAGGGCAGCACCCGGGCCCCGTCGGCCGGCGGCAAGGTCTACGGCAGTTTCAAGGTCACCAACGTGTCCTCGCGCAGCTGTACCGTCCGCGGCCCGGAGACCCTGACGGCGGTCCCGGCGAGCGACGGCGGAGCCGCGGTGGCGGTCGTCAGCCACGTCACGGGCGATCCGGCGACCGGGCTGCTGCCCGACCCGTCGGTGGAGGCCACGCGGATGGTGCTCGCGCCGAACGCGGCGTACGAGGTCCGCTTCGCGTGGGTGCCGCCGGAAGGCGGCTGTCCCGGGGCCAACGGCTCCGGGGAAGGCGACACGCCGGAGGGCGGCTCCGGGGACACCACGGATGCCGAGCCGGGCACCGACACGGGCCAGACCCAGGCGGAGAACCCGCCGCTCGGTGCCGTGGTCTCCCACACGCCCAGCGTGTCGGGCCCGGACGGCCCGACGACGCAGACGACCGTCGCCGAGGCGTGCGGCGGCACGGTCTACCGGACGGGCGTCATCCCGGTCGGCTAGACCGGGGCGCGAGCAGGCGCGGGTGCAGGGCCCGGGGCGCGACCGCCAGGGCCGTGGCCCGGGGCGAAGTCCCGGACGCTACGCCGAGCCGGCCCCGGCCGGGGCAGGCTCCGCCGCGGGGGTTTCGGCCTCGGCGAGGAGGCCCGCCTCCGCATCGCGCAGGGTCTCCACCTCGCGCCGGTACAGCCGGAACCACATGAAGAGCACGAACGCGGCGAAGACGAACCACTCGCCGGTGTAGCCGAGGTTCTGGAAGGCCTTCAGGTCCAGCCCGGTGTTGGCCGGAGCCTGCGCCGGTACCGGGGTCATCCCGTCGGCGGGCGTCTGCACGGTCAGCCAGGCGTCGTAGAGGCCGTACGGCACGATGTTGACGAGCGAGGCGGCCCCGATGACGCCGAGCTGCCCGGCCGGCAGCCCGCCCGCGGAGTGGACGCCCTTGCTGGTGGAGTTCTCCGAGGCCTGGAGCGCGCCCGTCACCTCGACCCGGCCGGCCGGCGGGGCCGGGGCCCGGCCCGCGTCGGCGGCTCCGGGCAGCCAGCCGCGGACCACGGGTACGGCCTTGCCGGTGTCGGTCTTGAGCAGGGTCAGGACGTAGAAGCCGGACTTCCCGTCGAGCCGCCGCTCGGGGACGAGGAGCTGGTCGGCGTACTCCCCGGAGACCGAGGCGAGCCGTCCGGAGGTCCGCTTGTCCACGGGGACCAGCGAGTCCAGCGGCGCGGCCCCCTGGTCGGCGGGGCGTTCGCTGTTCGCCTTCGCCTCCTTGTGGGTGTCGACGCGGTCCTCGAACCGGCCGAGCTGCCAGGTCCCCATGAACAGGCAGAAGGGAACGCCGAGCGCGACGAAGACGTTGATCCCCCACCAGCGCGGGGTCAGGAGAAACCGGTGCACCCCACCACCGTACGGGGGGTGCACCGGCTCACCGGTGCCGGGGCCGCCGCGGGGGCGACGGCGGGGGCCGCCGCGGGCCTACCGCGGCAGGTGCTTCAGCGCGAAGTCGATCTCCATCCGGACCTGCTTGATCCGCTCCTCCACGACGAGCGAGCCGTGCCCGGCGTCGTAGCGGTACACCTCGTGCTCCGCCCCGCGCGCCGCCAGCCGGTCCACGTAGTTCTCGATCTGCCGGATGGGGCAGCGCGGGTCGTTGAGGCCCGCCGCGATGTGCACGGGCGCCTTCACCGCGTCCACGTACGTCAGCGGCGAGGAGACCTCGAAGCGCTCCGGGACCTCCTCCGGGGTGCCGCCGAAGAGGGTGCGGTCCAGGGACTTCAGCGCCTCCATCTCGTCGTGGTACGCCGTCACGTAGTCGGCGACCGGTACGGCCGCCAGCCCCACCGCCCAGGCCTCGGGCCGGGTGCCGAGGCCCAGCAGCGTCAGGTAGCCGCCCCAGGAGCCGCCGGACAGCACCAGGCGCGCCGGGTCGGCGAGCCCGGAGTCCACCGCCCACTCCCGTACGGCTTCGACGTCCTCCAGCTCGATCAGGCCGATCCGGTGCTTGAGGGCGTCGGTCCACTCGCGTCCGTAGCCGGTCGAACCGCGGTAGTTGACCCGCACGACCGCGAAACCGTGGTCGAGCCAGGCCGCCGGGGTCGCGGCGAAGGCGTCGCTGTCGTGCCAGGTGGGCCCGCCGTGGATCTCGAAGATGGTGGGGAAGGGCCCGTCACCGTGGCCGACGGGCCGCTGGGCGAGGGCGTGGATCCGCCCGCCCGGCCCTTCCACCCACACGTCCTCGACCGGTACGGAGCCCGGCGGGCGGAAGCCGGGAGGGTCGAGCACGACCCCGCCCGCGGTCGACCGGATGACGGAGGGCTCTGCCGCGGAGGACCACTGGTACTCCACCGACCCGTCGGGCCGGGCCGTCGCACCCGACACCGTCCCCGGCGGCGTGTCCAGCCGTACGAGCTCCCGCGCGGCCAGGTCGTAGCGGAACAGCTCGCTGCGCGCCTCGAAGCCGTGCTCGATCAGCAGCGCGGACCCGTCGGGGTACCACTCGGCGCCGACGTCGCCCGGCAGGTCGACGGCCAGCCCCTCCTCGGTGCCCGCGGCCACGTCCCACACCATCGGCTCCCACCGGCCGCGCCGCTGGTGGCCGACGAGCAGCCGGGTGTCTCCCGCGACGGGCGCGAAGCCGAGCACCATGAGGCCCAGCTCCTCGGTGCCGCACTTGGAGTCGTCGAGCTCGGCGACCGCTTTGCCGTCCAGGGTGATCACGCGCAGGGCCGAGTGCATCGCGTCGCCGTGCTCCGTGTGCTCGACGGCGAGCAGGGTCCCGTCCCGGGACAGGTCGCCGACACCGGCCGATTCGCGGTGCCGGTAGACGACGGCAGGCTCCGACCCGTCGGGCCGGACCACGTGGATCGTGGTCCCGTCCTCGTCGGTGGAGCGCCCCACGACGGCCGTCCCGTCCCGTCCGATGGCCAGCCCGGCGGGGTACGAGGCCTCCAGCCCGGGGGTGGCCGGCTCGTCGGGGCCGCCCGCGAAGGGCTGGCGGACCCAGGTGCCGAACTCGTCGCCGTCGGTGTCGGAGAACCACCAGACCCACTCGCCGTCGGGGGAGAGGGTGCCGTCGGTGGTCCCGTTGGGCCGGTCGGTGGCCTGCCGCTGGGCGCCGGTGGCACGGTCCCAGGCGTACAGCTCGTAGGTCCCGGTGGCGTTGGAGACGAAGAGCGAGCGGTCGGGCGCGTCCTCGGCCCATTCGGGCAGTCCCACGCGAGGGGCCCGGAAGCGCTTCTCCCAGTCGGGTACGGCGGCGGTGTCCGTGGCGGCTGCGTTCGTGTCGGCGGTGGCGTCAGTCATGCACCCCATGTAACCGGATCGCCCGCGGCCCGGCCCCCGAGATGCCGACGGGGCCGAACGGGGGCACGGTGGTTTGGGTACGCGGGGTCCCGCGTACGAGGCTGCGTAGAGGAGTGGCGGTCATGGCGAAGAAGGCGCGTACCGGCAAGCCGTCCCACCATGATTCAGAGCGTGCGATGGCGAAGAACACGGCGGCCGAGGCGCGCGCCAAGGCCGCCGTCCGCGATGTCCAGTCGGTCTCCGCGAAGACTCGGGGCATGCAGCAGAAGGCCCAGGCGAAGCGGGGTTGAGCCGTAGGCTGACCCGATGCGGATGATCGTCCGGGGCGCCCGGCTGCTGCACAGCGAAGGCCTGCACGACGTCGAGGTCGCGGAGGACGGGCGGATCGCGCGCGTGCTCCCGTACGACGACCAGAAGGAGCCGCCGGCGACGGGGGTGCTGATCGAGGCGCACGGCGGCCTGCTCAGCGCGCCCTTCGTCGAGCCGCACATCCACCTGGACACGGCCCTGACGGCCGGCGACCCGCGCCCCAACGTCTCCGGGACGCTCTGGGAGGGCATCGCCTGCTGGAGCGAGCGCAAGAAGACCCTGACCCGCGAGGACGTGATCGCGCGGGCCACCGAGGTGCTGCGCTGGCAGGCGGCGCAGGGCGTGCTGCACGTGCGCACGCACTGCGATGTCACCGACCCGGCGCTGACCGCGCTCGACGCGCTGCTGGAGGTGCGCGACCGGGTCCGGGACGTGATGACCCTGCAGATCGTCGCCTTCCCGCAGGAGGGCATCGTCTCCTTCCCCGGCGGCGAGGCGCTGCTGCGCGAGGCGGTCCGGCGCGGGGCCGACGTGGTCGGCGCGATCCCGCACTTCGAGGACACCCGGGAGGACGGGGTGGCCTCGCTGGCCGTCGCCTTCCGGCTCGCCGAGGAGGAGGGGCTGCGCGTGGACGCGCACTGCGACGAGATCGACGACGAACAGTCGCGGTTCGTGGAGGTGCTGGCCGCGCACGCCCTGCGCTCGGGGCTGCGCGGGCACGTGACGGCCTCGCACACCACGGCGATGGGCTCCTACGGCGGCGCGTACAGCTTCAAACTCCAGCGCCTGCTCTCCCGCTCCGGGATCAACCTGGTCTCGAACCCCTTCGCCAACCTCAACCTCCAGGGCCGCTTCGACGCCTACCCCAAGCGGCGCGGCCTCACCCAGGTCAAGGAGATGCTGGCGGCGGGGGTCAACGTGGCCTTCGGCCACGACGACGTGATGGACCCCTGGAACGCGCTCGGAACCGGAAACCCGCTGCAGACGGCCCTCGTCGGGATCTACGCCGCCCAGCTCACCGGAGCGGACGAGATCCCGGTGGCCTTCGAGATGGTGACCGAGCGCGCGGCGCGCGTCCTCGGCCTCTCGCCCTCGGAGTACGGGGTCCGCCAGGGCAACCCGGCCTCCTTCGTCCTGCTGCCGGCGCAATCGCCCACCGAGGCCGTCCGCCGCCAGGTCCGCCCCCGCTACGTCGTCTCGCGCGGCACCGTCCTCGCCGAGACCCCGGCGGCTCCGGCCCGCCTGCTGGCCTGGCCGGGGGAGGAGGGCCCCTCGGAGGTGGACTTCGTCCCCCGCCTACGCTGACCGCCCATGACCCTTGTGACATGGACTCTGACGGCGGGGCTGGGCTGGCCGGCGGAGCGGCGGGCGCGCGCCGAGGAGATCATCGTGCGGCACATGCGCGAGGACGTCTCCGCCGCCGAGGACGTGGAGAGCCACCTGCTCCGGATCGGTACGACCGCGGACGTCTCCGGGGTCGGCGTCGGCGACGCCGACCCCGTCTTCACGGCCGCGCTGCTCGCGGAGCACCCGCGCCTGGGCTTCGGGGACGCCTTCTTCGCGCTGGTCGCCGACCAGGCCGCGCGCAAGCCGCAGTGCGCGGCGGCGGCCTACGTGGCGAGCGGCGCGAAGGAGCGCATCGCGGCGAACCCGCTCGACCGGCGGGGCTGAGGGGGCCGGGGCGGGGTGGCCGGCCGGGTCAGAAGAGCCCCAGGGCGTTGTCCAGGGACCAGACCTGCCAGCCCATCGCGAAGAAGGCGACCCCGGAGATCAGGGCCATCATCAGGTTCTGCCCCTGCTCGCCCCAGTCGTGGATCATCAGGATCAGGTAGACCAGGTTGAGCAGCAGCCCGGCGAGCAGGGCTATCGGGGTCAGGAACCCGACGATGAGGCCGAGGCCCAGGGCCAGTTCGGCGTAGGCGACGAGGTAGGCCATGAAGCGCGGGTAGGGCTTGACGACGATGTCGAAGCCGCGCGTGACGAACCCCCAGCGGTGCTTCTCGGCCACGCCGGCGGCCCAGCGGATGCCGCCTCCGCCGAACCAGTCCTTCTTGTCCTTGTGCCGCCAGCTCTCCAGCCACCACAGCCCGAGCCCGATCCGCAGAACGGCGACCCATTCGGGCCCGCCGAGCCAGATGGTCTGCATCCCCGGTTCCTTCCCTCGTTCCCTCGCAATGATCTGACGATGTGTCAGTTTCGGGGGAAGGGGAGGGCCGTGGCAAGGGGTTGGCGGACGGCAGGCTTCAACTGGCTGTGCTCCGGATGCACGTGACGGAGACCGCCTGGACCTGGTTGTTGCCGAAGCCGCCGCGGTTCCAGGGCTGTTGAACCGGCTGTGTGAGCCCCGAGGCGTCGGTCGCGCGGACCAGGAGGGTGTGGCTGCCCGGGGTCGCCGTCCAGTCGGCGTGCCAGCCCTGCCAGGCGTACGGGTGCCCGCCCCGCGCCGACACCTCGGCGTCGGCCCAGCCGGCGCCCCCATCGGTGCTCAACTCCACGCGCACGACCGCCCCGTAGCCCGACCAGGCCCGCCCGGCGAGCCGCAGGGGACCGGGGCGCACGACCCGGGTGCGGGACATGAAGTCGGGGAATCCGGGCGGGATCAGCAGGGCGCGCGGGGCGATCCGGGTGACGGGCTCGCCGGCCTCCTCGGCGCTCTGCCTGTACCGGTAGGCCGTGGCCTGCTGGTAGCCGCCGAACGCCGCGTCGACGAGCTCGATGTCGCGCAGCCACTTCACGTGGGCCATCCCGTACCAGCCCGGGACGATCAGCCGCAGCGGATGCCCGTGCTGGGGCGGCAGGGGCCCGCCGTTCATCGTGTGGGCGAGCAGCACGTCCTCGTCGACGGGCAGCGGCAGGCTGCGCCGGTAGTCCTGCTCGACACCCCGCTCCACTCCGTGGTCGGCGCCCGTGAACACCGCCTCCACGGCGCCCGGAGCCACCCCGGCCCGCGCGAGCACCGCGCGCAGCGGGACCCCCGTCCAGTCGGCCGTCCCCACCGCCTCCACCAGCCAGGGCTGGCTGACCGGGCGCGGGGACAGGCGTGCCCGCCCGTTGCCGGCGCACTCCATGGTGACCCGGCGGGTCACGGAGGGCAGGGACCGGAGGTCGCGCAGGCTCAGGTCCAGGGGGGTGCGCAGGCATCCGCGCAGGGTGAGGCGCCAACCCTCGTCCGTGCCCGTGCCCGTGCCCGTGTCGGTGTCGGTGCCGGTGCCCGTGCCGCCCGTATCGGGGATGTCGAAGTGCACGAGCACGTAGTGCAGCCCGGCCGGGGTGACCTCGTACCGCAGGGCTTCGAGCGGGAGGCCGTGGTTGCGGGCGGCGAGCGCCAGTTCGTCCTGGCCGATGCCCTCTCCGGGGGCGGCGATCCGGCCCGGGGAGCCGATCCCGGCGAGGGGGTGCTCCTCTGCGGGCTCCATGGGGTCATGGTCCCGCTGTGGCGGTGGACCGGCTACTCCGCGTGCGGATCAGTTCAGCGGGCGGTATGAATTGATCTGTCCCTTATGTGATCGGAGTGAAGCGTGGACGACTATCCACTGCTCAACCTGTTCTGGACCATGCTGTGGCTCTTCCTGTGGGTCATGTGGTTCTTCCTGCTGTTCAAGGTGATCACTGACATCTTCAGGGACCACGAGCTGCACGGCTGGGCCAAGGCCGGCTGGCTGGTCCTGGTGCTCCTGCTGCCCTACATCGGTGTCCTCGTCTACCTGGTCGTCCGCGGCAAGGGCATGAGCCAGCGCGATGTGAAGCAGGCGCAGGCGAACGAGAAGGCCTTCCAGGACTACGTCCAGAAGGCCGCGGGCCCCCGCAGCAGCCCGGCCGAGGAACTCGCGAAGCTGTCCTCCCTCAAGGAGAAGGGCCACCTGACCCAGCAGGAGTTCGACAAGGCCAAGGAGAAGCTCCTGACCTGAGGGCTGCCCTCCGCCCGCCGAACGGGGGCCTGACCGCGATCTCGCGGTCGGGCCCCCGTTCGGGCGTTCCGGGTCAGGACGCGGCCGGGTCCGCGTCCGTCAGCAGGTCGATCAGGGACGACCGGGCCCGGGCCACGCGGGAGCGGACGGTGCCTATCGGACAGCCGAGCAGGAGCGCCGCCTCCGCGTACGGGAGACCCATGAGCTGGGTGAGGACGAAGACCTCGCGGCGTTCGGCGGGGATCGCCGCCAGGAGCTCCGCGAGCGCGACGCCGTCCTCGAAGCCGGGTACGCCGCGGGGCTGGCTCTGCTCGGCCGCGGCCTGCCAGTCGTCTCTGTCGGCGATCTTGGGGCGGGCCGCCTTGTGGCGCAGGCTGTCCACCACGGTGCGCCGCGCGATGGAGAGCAGCCAGGTGCGGGCGGAGGAGCGGCCCTCGAAGCGGTGCAGGCTGCCGAGGGCGCGCAGGAAGGTCTCCTGGGTCAGGTCCTCGGCGGACTGCGGGTCGGCGCTGAGGTAGGCGACGTAGCGGCGCACGTCGCGGTGCAGGGCGCGCACGAACTGGTCCACCGCGCCGGGGTCGCCGTCACGGGCGGCCAGCGCGAGGAGGGTGACGGCCTCGTCGGGACCGGCGGCGCGGCGGGTGGGGGTGGTGGGTGTGGGGGTGGTGGTGGCGGTCGTGGCGGCGGTCGGACGGGTGAGCAGGGCAGCGGTCATCGCCTGGTGTCCTTCTGTGAATCCGGCCGGATTCGATGCCGCGTCGCGGGCGTGGCGGGCGTCGCGGGCAGTGAGGACTGCGCGGGCAGTGAGACTGCGCGGGCAGCACGAGCAGCGCCGTGCCTGCGGTGGCAGGGGTGGTCGGAGTGACCACGGTGACCACGGTGACCACAGATACCGCACCGCGTGGCGCGCCCGGGGGAGCCCGGAGCGAGGGCATCGCGAGGCCGGTGAACGGGGTGGTACGGCCTGCCGGAAGGCATGACCGATGCCCGAGGCGCGGTACGGGTACGGGTGCTGGGCCCGTGGCGCGTCGGGGAGCCGGCTGTCAGACGACAGCGATCCCGTGAGGTGGACCCCGTGAGGTGAGGGCGTCGGCGAGCAGCAGCCGGCGGGGCGTCCGGATCCGGTGGTTCCGGGGAACGCGGACGCGGGGCCGGTGTGCGGGCGCGGGGAGCCGGAAGAGCAGGCGCAGCGGTACGAGGAACCGGGCGGCGACGGCGCGCAGGACGCGGAAGGCGCCGCGTTCCCCGTACGCGAGCCAGAGGCCGCAGACCAGGGCCGCCAGGAGGTGGGCCGCGAGCATGCCGGCCGGTGACATGGAACCCATGGCGTGTGCGGTCGGCAGTGGCAGGGGTACCGGCAGCGCGGCCGCCACCGACGCGGAGCCGTCGGTCATTCCGTGCACGTGCATCCCGTGTGCCCCGGCCAGCCCGTGCACGTCCTGCACGACGTGCCGGGTCGTGCTGCCGGTGCCCGGCGACGGAGCCGCTTGCGGGCGGAGCACGGAGGGGGAACAGAGCACGGAGGGGGAACAGAGCACGTACTGGGCCGAGCGGCGGCCCAGGGAGGCCAGGGCGCTCAAGGAGGCCAAGGAAGCGGCCGGTTCCCGCGGTCGCGCCGCCGCGGCCTGGGCGAGCGAGAACCCGCCGTGCAGGGCGGCCTGGACGCCGACGGTCGCGGAGACGACGGCTGTGAGGCCGCGCTCCCGCCCGGCGAGGAACCAGCCGGTCGCCGAGGTTCCGGCGAAGGCCGCGGCCATGCCCCACCAGGGGACGGAGGTTCCCGACATGAGGACGTGCCCGAGGGCCGAGAGCAGCACGCAGGTGGCCGCGAACATCGCGGCCCGTACGGCTCGGCAACATCGACCGGGTGTCATGGCGCGGCCATCGTTGCACCGGCCGGGCGGGGGCGACAGAGGGCATCAGGTTTTCTCATCGTCCGGAAATCGCACCTCGTCGTGTTGTGGCGCACGCCACAACAGGCCCGGGGAACCCAGGCGTTCACTGATCCGACTCCTGTCCCTGAAGTGACGGCCGGGGACCGAGGGCGAGCAGCGGAACGGGGTGGGCGAGCGGTGGCGGACCGGAACCGGTCGGTGAAGACGCCCGGAGCAGCCGCGGGCCCGAACGGCGGCCCGACGGGCGGCGCGGCGGGCAGCCAGGCGGGCGGCGATGCAGGCGGTGGGACGGGCGGCGGGCCGGGCGGACTCACGGCTCTGCTCACCGGCGCCATGGCCTTCTCGATGCTCCAGCTCTTCCTCCTCGGAGCGCTCGGTCCGCGCCTGGTGGGGGAGTTGGGGGTCTCGCCCGCCCTGCTCGGCTGGACCACCACGGTCGGGTTCGGCACGGCGGCCGTGCTGTCGCCGCTCGGCGGCAGGCTGGTGGACCGGATCGGGCCGCGCCGTTCCCTCGTACTCCTGCTGTCGGTGTCCGCGGCGGCGCTCGCGCTGATCGGTGCCGCGCCCGGCCCCGGGTTCCTGCTCGCCGCAGTCGGGCTGGGCGGACTGCCCCAAGCCCTGGCCAATCCGGCGACCAACAAGGCGATCCTCGCCGCCGTGCCTCCCGGCCGCCGGGGGCCGGTGACCGGCATGAAGCAGTCGGGCGTCCAGCTGGGTGCCTTCGCCGCCGGGCTGCCGCTCACGGCCCTGGCCGGCGGGATCGGCTGGCGCGGGGCGGTGTGGACGGCCGCCGCCACCGCCGGGCTGGCGGCGCTGTGGGCGCTGCGCGCCCTGCCCGCCGACCAGCGGGCGGCCCGGCCCGCGCCCGGTGGCTCGCTCGTCCCGCGCGGTGACATCGCCTGGCTGGCGGTGTTCTCCCTGTTCCTGGGCTGCGGGATCGCCTCGGTCAACACGTACGCGGCCCTCTTCGGCGCAGAGCGGCTCGGCCTGGGTCCCACCGCGGCGGGCGCGCTGGTCGCGGTGCTCGGAGTCGCGGGCATCGCGGGGCGGATCGGCTGGTCGAAGGCGGCCCGGCCGGGGCGTGCCGAGTGGCTGCCCGGAGCCCTGGCCGCCGGAGCGGTGGGGGCGGCCGTCCTGCTGGTCGCGGCGCCGACCGTACGGCCGCTCGTGTGGCCGGCCGCGGTGGCCGTCGGGGTGTTCGCGGTACCGGCCAACGCCGTCTCGATGGTCCTGGTGATGCAGCGCTCCGCCCCCGGCCGGGCCGGCCAGGACTCTGCCCTGGTGGCCGCCGGCTTCTTCACCGGCTTCGCCGTCGGCCCCCTGCTCTTCGGCCCCCTCGCGAACGCCGGCCGCTACGGGGCGGGCTGGCTGCTGGTGGCGGCCGAGTTCGGGCTGGCGTGCGCGGTCGGGGTGACGTGGGCGGTGCGGGGGCGTGGACGGTGATCGCGGACAGTGGCCGTGACGGCAGGACGCGTGGGGGAGCGAGGGTCCGTTGACGGGTGCGCGGGTGGTGGACGAGTGGGCGGCGCGGGCATTGGCGGAGGTCCTCGAGCAGGTGGCCGTCACGGCGGCCGATGTCGCCGAGGGCCGGTTCCCGCTGTACGCGGAACCGGACACGGGGCGGTGGACGACGACCGGCCGGGGTTCCTGGGCCGGTGGGTTCTGGGCGGGGCTGCTCTGGCTGAGGGCTCGCCACACGGGATCCGAAGGCGACCGGGCCGCCGCCTGTGCCTGCACCGCGCGGCTGGCCGGCTGGGTGGGGGCCGACACCTCCACGCGCGGGCTGATCCTCTGGTACGGAACCGCCCTGGCCGCCGATGACAGCGGGGCGCGGGAGCTGCGGGCGCGGGCGGCCGGTGCCTGCTCGGCCGCGATGGACGGGGAACTCGGGCTGCTGCCCTGGGGATCGGCGTTCGGCGGTCCCCGACTGCTGGCCCGGGTGGACGGCCTGCCGGGCACGGTCCCCCTGCTCGCCACCGTCAGCCCCGCGGCGGCCGCCTCCCACCTCCAGCGCCACCTGACCTTGTGTCTCCCCGCCTCCGGGACGGAGGTCTGCCGCGCCCGTGACCTCGTACCGGCCTGGTCCTACGAGGCGGAGCGGGGCTGGCTGGCCTGCGCGGAGCCGGCGCCGGGCTGGAGCCGGGGCCCGGCCTGGCTGCTGCTCGCGCTGGCCGACGCCCTGCACCGGCCCGCCGTCGCGGAGCACCTGCCGGGGCACCCGCAGGCACTGGCGGACCGTCTTGCCACCGCGTGGACGGGGCCGGGCGCACCCCTCGTACCGCGTGCGGCCGGGTCGGACGGGCCGCTGGACACCTCCGCCGCGGCCATCACGGCCGTCGCGCTCCTGAAACTGTCCCTGCTCCCCGGCCCCCGGGCCGAGGCGTACGGGCAGCGCGCGCTGGAGATCCTGAAGCACCTGGTCGACCACCACCTCTCCCGGGGCCGACTGCTGAACGGCTGCTACGACGCGGAGAAGGAACTCGCCGCCCGCCACGAACTGGTGTGGGGCGACTTCTTCCTGGCGCTGGGACTGGCCGGATCGGTCGGGCTGGCGGACCTGCGCACCGTGTGATCGCCCGGAGTCCGTGCCGGGTTCACCACGCGCCTGACCGGGTGCGATGCTGTCGGCCGGACAGCATGTCGTGGATTTACCGAGGAGGGGTGGATGGCTCGCATACGGGTGACGGTCTGCCTGCCGGCCGAGGCCGGAGGCGATATCGAGGGCGCCCTCGACGAGGCCATGGCCCCCTTCTACCTCGACACGGGGGACAACCCCGTCGACCGTCGCATGTGGGATGCGCGCCGCATCCTCGGCGGCAGCCACAGCACCGGGTTCGCGATCGCCCCCGGCCATGAGAACGACCCGAGGCTCATCCATGACGACCCCGCGAACGACGGCACACCGTGGCCCAGTGCTCCGGGCGTCTGCGCCGGGGGACCCCGCGCCCTGCTCGACTTCTCGCAGCCGCTCGCCGCGTCCGAGCGCAGGATCGCGGCTTCCTGGGACCTCTGGCACCGCCTGTCCGCCCTGCACCCTCCGGCCCGGCCGCTCGAGGAATTCGTCGATCGCTGGCGGAACGACCCCACCGCGTTCCCGGACGACCGCTGGGGCGACGACATGTTCGCCGCCTACCGGGCCCAGCCGGTGATCCAGGCGTTCCTCGACCACCCGTTCAGCTTCGGCATGGGCCTCCTGGGGTTCCCGTTCTGCTCGGAACACCCCGTCATCGACTACGAGGGCGACCGGGACGCCTACGTCCGCGAGTTCAGCGCACGGAATCCGCCCGACACCGATGTGCTCACCCTCGACGGCTGGTGGGTGGAGGGGCAGAACAGCGCCCTGCACGCCACCTGCGACCCGCCGCTCTGCCCCCACGAACCTCCGGTGCCCGCCGAATGGCCGGGCAGCGAGGCGTACCTCGCATCCCTGCCCGGCGACACGATCCTGGTCCGGCTGAGCTGTCACGGCTGACGCAGCCCGGACCCGGGTGACGACCGCACCGGGGGGACACCTCCGTACTCGCCCAGAACCCTCCGCGCCACCCCCGTGATGTGCAGTTCGTCCGGGCCGTCCAGGATCCGGGCCGTGCGCCCCGAGCGGTGGAGGGCGGGGAGGGGGGTGTCGGGGCCCAGGCCGGCCGCGCCGTGGATCTGGATGGCCGCGTCGGTCACCTGCTGGAGCGTGCGGGCCGCGGCCACCTTCGCCAGGCCCACCTCCACGTGCGCGTCCCGTCCGGCGCCGATCAGGGCCACGGCCTCGTGGACGAGCGGCCGGGTGGTGCGCAGCACGAGGAGCGACTCGAAGACGTGGCTCTGCACCAGCTGGTGGCTTCCGAGCGGACCGCGCAACCCGGTACGGGAGTTCACGCGCTCGCACATGAGGTCGAACGCGCGCTGGGCCTGGCCGAGCCAGCGCAGACAGCGCAGGGTGCGGCCCAGCTGGAGCCGTTCCGCGGCGATGGCGAGGGCCCGGCCGCGTTCGCCGAGGAGGTGGTCGGCGTCCACGCGCACCCGGTCGAACTCGATCTCCCACTGGCCGGCCGCTCCCAGCACCGGCAGCTCCCGCACCACCCGGAATCCCGGCGCCGAGGTGGGGACGACGAGCAGCGACAGCCCCGTACGGTCTCCCGGCCGCCCGTCGGTGCGGGCCAGGACGGTGACCAGGTCGGCCCCGGCGGCGTGCGAGGTGAACCACTTGCGGCCGCTCAGGGTCCAGCTCCCGTCCGCTTGTTCCGCCGCGTGCGTGGAGGTGAGGTACGGGTCGGTGCCCGGGGTCTCCGGGTCGGTCATGGCGTAGCAGGCGCGCAGCTCGCCGGCCGTCAGCCGACGCGGGTACAGCGCGCGCACCCGGTCGCCGCCGTGCCGCCACAGCATCGTCGCGTCGAGCAGCGGCGCCGACCCCAGCGCCGCCGGTCCGTGGTCGCTCGCCCCCTCGGCCTCGGCGAGCCGTGCGTAGCGCGCCAGATCCAGTCCCTGGCCGCCCAGTTCCGCGGGGAGCGGCAGGGCCCAGAGGCCCGCCTCCTTCGCGCCGGCCTGGAGCTCCCGCAGGGCCGCCGCCGCGGCGGGACCGCCCGCGTCGAGGACGGGCTCGCGGGGCATCACCCGCTCCCGTACGAACTCCGCCACCCGGTCCCTCAACTCCGCGTCCTCGCCCACTGGTTCGCGCAGGCCGCGCGCCGCACTCCCTCCGTCTTCCGCCACTCGGTCCTCCACCACTTTCCTCCAGCCCGCCGGGAACCCGTGGGAACGGCAGTCCGACTGCCTCCCCGTGGAACTGGTCGGGCGGGCCCGCCCCTTGGTTCCCGCGTACGGGATCACCAGCGGCGCCGGCTGATCGCCGGGCCGGGAGAAGAGGAGAGGCATGGCGTCACCCGCCGTCACCCAGACCGCTCGGCCGCTCGACGGGCTGCGCTTCACCACCTCGGGACCGCCCGCGCTCGCCGGCCCGGTGGCCGAGCACCTGAGGGCGCTGGGAGCCGTCGCCACGGACACCGGGCCGCCGGCCGCGGGGGGCGACGACGGAGCGGCCCGCGTCACCTTGGCGGACGACGCTTTCGGGGGTACCTACGGGTCCGGGCTCCCTGCTCCGGCGACCGCGACCGCGATCGGAACCGCGACCGCAACCGCGACCGCAACCGCCACCATCGCCTGGTCGTCGCCGGAGGCGGCCCTGCGCGGCGTCACCGACGAGGCGACCGTGCAGGCCGCGACCGGGATCATGGCCGTGCACGGCCGCCGCGACGGCCTGCCGCGGGGGCTCGCCGTCGACTACGCCACCGCCGCGACGGCCGTCCTCACCACGCAGGGCCTGCTCGCCGCCCTGCTGGCCCGGGCCAGGGGGTGCGAGGGCGCCGCCGCGCAGCCGCACACGTACGTGGACCGGGCCGGGCTGCTGGTCGTGTCCCAGTACCTCGCCGCGAGCGGCGCCGACGAGGGCGAAGCCGCCGAACTCACGCCCGGGGGGCCGCCCTTCACCGCCGCGGACGGCACGCTCTTCGAGCTGGAGACCCTGGATCCGGGTGCCTGGGCCGGGTTCTGGCGGGCTCTGGAGGCCCCCTCCGACGCGGTACGGGCCGGCTGGCGGCCCTTCCAGTTCCGGTACGCCACCGCGTGCGCACCCTTCCCCGAGGCGCTGCACGCCACCACCCGGGCCCACGGCTGGCAGCGGATCCGCGATGCGGCGGCCGCCGCGGGAGCCGAGGTCTGCCGGCTGCGGAGCCTGGCCGAGCGGGCCGCCGAGCAGGACGGAGCCGCCCCCTGGACCCTGGCCCCGTACGGCCCCGGCGGCCATGTCCCGGCGAAGGCGGCGCCCTCCGCCCCGGGCCCCCTCGCCGGCATGACCGTCCTGGAGGCCGGCCGTCGCGTCCAGGCGCCGCTCGCCGCCCACCTGCTGGGGCTGCTCGGCGCCGAGGTGGTCCGGATCGAGCCCCCGGGCGGTGACCCGCTGCGCGGCATGCCGCCCGCCTGCTCGGGCCTCTCCGCCCGCTGGCTGGCCCTGAACCGGGGCAAGCGTGCCATGGAGATCGACATCAAGTCGCCCGGCGACCGGCTGCGACTGGCGGAACTGGCGGCCGGAGCAGACGTGTTCCTGCACAACTGGGCCCCGGGGAAGGCCGCCGAGCTGGGCCTGGACTCCGCCGACCTCGCGCGGGCGAACCCCGCGCTCGTGTACGCGTACACCGGCGGCTGGGGCGAGGGCCGGATCGCCGATCCGCCGATGGGCACGGACTTCATGGTCCAGGCCCGCACCGGCGTCGGCGAGGCCGCCCGCCCCGAGGGCGAGGTGCCGGCGCCCTCCCTGATGACCCTGCTCGACGTGCTGGGCGGGCTGCTCGGCGCCGAGGCCGTCCTCGCGGGGCTGCTGCTGCGCGAGCGCACCGGACGCGGGGTCCGCGTGGACTCCTCGCTGCTCGGCGCCGCCGACCTGCTCACCGCCCCGGCCCTGCACCGCGCCCGGCACGGGGAGCGGGGCCGGCGCCCCGCGGGATTCCGTACGCCCCTGCGCACCGCGGACGGCTGGATCGCCCCGGCCGACGCGGACGCCCGCCGAGCGGCGGCCGTCGTCAGCGGTACGCGGGGGTTCACGGAGCTGCCCACCGAGGACGCCCTACGAGCACTGCGGGCGCGCGGCCTCGCCGCGACCGCCGTCACCACCGACCTTGCCGACCTGCACCACGACCCGCGCTTCGCCGGCTCGATCAGCCGCGACGCGCACGGTGCCCCCGCCGTTCCCGACCCCTGGAGCTTCGTATGACCGTCGCACTGCACGATCTGCTGCCCGTGGGCCTGCGCCGCTCGTGGGCGGTCGACGGAACCTGTCCGGACCTCGACCTCTACAGCCTCTTCCGGGCCCGTCAGATAGCCGACCTGCACCACACCGCGGTCATCGACGCCAAGGGCAAGCTCTGTTACACCGCGCTCGACCGCAAGGTGCGATGTCTGGCCACCGGCCTTGCGGAGCTCGGCGTACGCCCCGGCGACGTGGTCGGTGTCCAACTCCCCAACGGCCGCAACGCGGTCATCGCCGACCTGGCCCTGGCCGCCATCGGAGCGGTGGCCCTGCCCTTCCCGGTGGGCCGGGGCGGCCAGGAGGCCCGCAGTCTGCTGCGCCGCGCCGAGGCCGTGGCGGTGATCGCCGCCGTGGAGCACCGGGGCCACCGGCACGCCGCCGAACTGCGGGACCTGGCCCCCGAACTGCCCGCGCTGCGCCATGTCATCGAGGTCGGCGGACCGGCGGGCACGGGCTCCAGCCGATCACAGCCGGAAGGAACGATTCGGTTCGCGGAGCTGCTGCGCTCCGACCCGGCCGCCTTCGTACCCGCCCGGCCCCACCCCGACAGCGCCGCCCGCATCCTGGTGTCCTCGGGCTCGGAGGCGGAGCCCAAGATGATCGCGTACTCCCACAACGCCCTCGCCGGCGGCCGGGGCAACTTCCTCGCCTCCCTGATGCCCGACGGGACGCCGCCGCGCTGCCTCTTCCTCGTACCGCTCGCGTCCGCCTTCGGCTCCAGCGGCACCGCGGTCACCCTCGCCCGGCACGGCGGAACCCTGATCGTCCTCGACCACTTCACGCCGGAGGCGGCCCTCGCGGCGGTGCGCGAGCACCGGCCCACACACATCCTCGGGGTGCCCGCGATGATCCGCATGATGCTCGACCGCCTGGAGGCGGAGGCATCCGGGGACGGCGACGGGGCCGGCGACGGGGCCGGCGCCGTCCCGCTTCCGGCCCCCACCGCCCTCGTCCTCGGCGGCGCCCCCCTCGACGAGACCACGGCCGAGAGCGCGAGCCATGCCTTCGGCTGCCCGGTCGTCAACCTCTACGGCTCGGCCGACGGGGTCAACTGCCACACCGGACTGGGCGCGGCGGCCCCGGAGTCCGAGGGCACGGGCATCGCCGCCGGCCGCCCCGACCCCCGGGTCGCCGACATCCGCATCGCCGACACCGAGACGCACGAGCGGCTCCCCGACGGCGAGATCGGGGAGATCATCGCGTGCGGCCCCATGACCCCCATGTGCTACGTCGCCTCCCCCGACCTGGACGCGCGCTACCGCACGCCCGAGGGCTGGGTGCGCACCGGCGACCTCGGCTTCATCGACGAGGACGGGGTCCTCCACGTCGTCGGCCGCCTCAAGGACATCGTCATCCGCGGCGGCGCCAACATCAGCCCCGCCGAGGTGGAACGGGAGCTCTCCTCGGACCCCCTCGTCCGCGACGTCGTCTGCGTCGGGATCCCGGACGAGGTGATGGGCGAGCGCCTCGCCGCCTGCGTCGTCCCCCGCGGTGCGCGCCTCCCCACCCTCGACTCCCTGGCCGGACACCTCACACGCTGCGGTCTGGAGCGCCGCAAGCACCCCGAGCACCTGCTGCTCCTGCCGGAGCTCCCGCTCACCCCGGCCGGCAAACCCGACCGCGCGGAGCTGCGCGCACGGGCCCGCGGAGCCGCCGCCACCGCCGCCACCGCCGCCACCGCCGCACTCGCCGCCGGGGTGGGCGCGTAGACGAGGGCGGGGCGGCCCCGAAGGGACCGCCCCGCCCTGCCCCGCCCACAACCCTTAGGCGGCCTTGGCCATGGCCTTCTTCAACTCGACCCCCGCATTGCGGTAGACCGGCAGCAAGTCCAGGTCGTTCCCGGGGTAGTTGACGATCTTCACCTGTCGCGCGCCGGAGTCGGGCAGGACGGTCCCGGTCGACATGTGCGCGTTGTCCAGTACCAGCGCGGGCTTCTTCGCCGACAGCTCGGCCAGCTGCGCCGGGGTCACCGCCTCGGGACCGTAGGTGCCCACCGTGGTGGCGCCCGCCAGCTTCGCCGACCAGGCGGTGAACACCTGGCTCACGACCGACGGGCTCTTCCCGCCGGGCCAGGCGGCCCGTACGTCCTTCGCGACCCGCCCGTACTCGGCGTCGAAGTCCGCCGTCCACTGCGCGGCGGCGGCCTGCGTGCCGAACAGCGCCGCCAGCCGGGCGACTTCGGCCTTGACCTTGTCGGCGTCGTTGTCGAGGTTCACCTCCACCAGCTCCGCCTTCGACCCGGCGGCCTCCTTGATCTTCGCGGCGTACGGCTCGAACGGCGCGTACAGCACGAAGTCGGCCCCGGCGACGGCGGCGAGGTCGGAGGGCTTGGGGTCGTAGTCCGGGGCGTGGTGCACGGACTGCGGCACGATCACCTTGACGTCCTGTGCGCCCGCGGCCTTGGCGAAGGCGCCCTCCCAGGTGGTCGTCACGACGACGACCGGCTTGCCGCCCTTGGCGGTGTCACCGCCAGGCCCACTGGCGCCGGTGTTGCCGTTGCCCTCGCTGTCACCGCAGCCGGTCACCAGGGCCAGTGCCAGGCCCAGTGCCGCAGTCAGTGCGAGGAGTGAAGTGCTGCGGACGCGGGTTCGCGGCGCCATGAGCGGATTCTCCGTTCGGGTACGAGGTGCACCGCGAGGACGAGCGCCCCCGCGGTCAGGACGAGGACGGGCCCGGGGGGCCAGTCCAGCCGGAGGGCGATGAGGAAGCCGGTCAGGTTCACGAAGACACCGATGGCCACCGCCCACCCGGTGATCGATTTCAGCGAGGTCCCCAGCCGGCGCGCGGCCAGGGCGGGCAGCAGGGTCAGGGCGTCGACCAGCAGGGCGCCGGTGAGCTTGATGGCTCCGGCGACCGCGACCGCGACGAGCACCAGCAGAACGGTGGTCAGCGCCCGCACCGGCACGCCCGAACACTGCGCGAGCTCACGGTCGTACAGCAGCAGCGCCACCTCCCGGCGGCGCCACCAGAACAGTCCGGGCACGAGGACGGCCAGTACGCCGAGCACCACGAGGTCGGCGCCGCCGACGGACAGGATCGAGCCCCACAGCAGCGCGAACGCGCCCGAGGCGTTCACCCCGGAGACCGCGAGGAGCAGCAGCGCGGCGGCGATCGCCAGGCTCATCAGCAGCCCCATAGCCCCGGACAGACCGTCCGGGGTCCGGGCCAGCGGGGCGACCCCCGCCCCGGCCAGGGCACAGGCCACCAGCGCGCACAGCATGGGGTCCAGCCCGGTGAGCAGCCCGACGGCGATGCCCAGCAGCGCGACGTGCATCATCGCGAAGCGCACCGGCATGATGTCCAGCCCGACGATGACCACACCGATCACGGGCAGCCCGACGGCGGCCAGCATCAGGGCGAAGCCCGCCCGCTGCACGGGGGCCAGTTGCAGCAGGGTGCCGAGGTCGGCGCTCGCGAGGGAGGCGGCCGCGAGGGTGGCGCTCACCGGACCTCCCGCAGCCGGCCGGCGGCCATCTCCAGTACCCGGTCGCAGCGTTCCGCGAGCGCCCGGTCGTGCGTGACGACGACGAGGGTCACGGGCAGCGCGGCCAGTACGTCGGCGGCCTCGTCCTGCCCGGCGAAGTCCAGGGCGGCGGTCGGCTCGTCGGCGAGCAGTACGCCGGCCCCCGCGGCGACGCAGCCGATCGCCCGGGCCAGGTACATGCGCTGCAACTGCCCGCCGGACAGGGTGTGCAGCGGCCGCCCGGTCAGCGGCCCCACCCCCAGCCGGTCGGCGGCCTCGGCGGCGGCGCGGAAGTCCCCGCCGCTGGCGAGGAGCTCGCCGCCCAGCAGCGGGAATCGTCCGGCGGCGGGCTTCTGCGGGATCCACGCGCACGCCCGCCGCCGCCAGGCGGGATCGCCCTCGCGGCCGCCGACCAGGATCTGCCCGCTGACCTGCGGGTGCAGTCCGAGCACGGCGCGCAGCAGCGTGGTCTTGCCCGATCCGTTGGTGCCGGTCAGCGCGACGCGCTCGCCGGCGGCGATCACCAGGTCGACGCCGACCACGGCCTCGACCCGCCCGTGCCGGCAGCCCACCCCTTCCATCCGCACGTCCAGCCCGCCCATCCCACGCCCCTCCACTGTCACCGGCCGTCTCTCCGCGTGAAGTTGGTCGGCCGGGAAGGGCCCACAGTTCCGGCGATCGGCGATCTGCCGGTGGCGGGCCGGTAGAGGGGCCGGTCGAGCGGTAGGTGTGACGCCGCGAGGCCGCCCTTCGGGCGACGACGGGAATGTGACGACAGGCCCTGGCGGGTTCACGCCGTCCAGCCGGGCGGGACCGGCCATTCCGCGCGGGCGTTCCATTTTCTACAAGCGCCCGGGCCCGCCCCGGGCCAGGATCGCGCCGCCACCTCCCGTGGTGATCAACACGTATGTGATCAAGGGGAGTCGAGCCATGCCCGAGAACGTCCGCACCCCTCGCCGCACCCTGCGCAGCGCCACCCGACGGAGCGCTCTGTGGCACCGCGCCCTGGCGACCGCCGTCGTCCTGGCCGCGACCGGAACCGTTCTCGCCGCCGCCCCGCAGCCCGCCCAGGCGGCGCTGCCGGCGCAGTCGATAGCCGACCCGGTGCACTACTGGAACGACGTGCTGCAGAACGTCTTCCGCCGGGTCGGCGGCGGGCCCGTCCCGATGGCCCGCTCGGCCGCGATGATGAACGCCGCGATCTACGACGCGGAGTCCTCGTACCAGCTGAAGTGGAAGGGCAAGATCACCTCGGAGCCGTACATCAAGGCGGAGAACTACGTGGGCTGGGCCGAGGGCCCCGACGAGGAGGAGCGCGTCATCGGCCGGACGGCCTACAACATCCTCCTCGGCCTCTACGGCAACAAGCAGAGCCGCTACGCGGACCAGACGCAGTACCTCGACTCCCGCTTCCGCGAGCGCTTCGGCACCGAGCCCACCGCCGGCGACTTCCTCGACCTCTCCGTGGTCGGCACGATGGTCAAGCAGATGACCGACGCCCGCACCGGCGACGGCTCCGACAACCCCCAGGTCTACGTGGGGGACAACAAGCCGGGCGCCTGGCGGCCGACGAGCTACCCGGACATGCCCGACGCCACCTGCGACGAGGACAGCGACGCGATCAGCCCGTTCTACGGCCAGGTCAAGCCGTTCTCGCTGGCCTCCGGCTCGCAGTTCCGCCCCACCACCCTGACCCAGTACGGCTCGTACGAGGCTCTGGTGGCGAGCGACGCGTACAAGCAGCAGGTCGAGGCGGTCCGCAGGGCCGGCGCCGACAAGCCCACGGCGGCCACCCCGGTGATCAACCGGACCGCGGACCAGCTCGCCGCGGCCTGGTTCTGGGCCAACGACAACAACGGCACCTACAAGCCGCCGGGCCACATGCTCCAGGCCACCCGCGAGGTCGCCAAGGCCCGCGGCCTCGGGGTCTACGCGAACGCCCGCCTCTTCGCCCTCGTCTCCCTGGCCATGGCCGACACCGGGATCGCGGTCCGCGACGCCAAGTTCGCCACGCCCATCGACCTGTGGCGGCCCGTCTCGGCGGTCCGCGAGGGCGGCCTCGACCCCCAGTGGAAGCCGCTGCTGAAGAGCCCGACGGGCGTCAACGTCAGCCCCTGCTTCCCCGCGTACGTCTCCGGCCACGCCTCCTTCGGCGGCGCCTGGGCGGGGGTCATGAAGCGCTACTTCGGCAGCGACAACATCTCCTTCGACCTCACCACCGACGAACCGCAAGCCCCGGTCAAGACCCGCCACTTCACCAGCTTCAGCGCGGCCGGCAAGGAGGACGCCGACAGCCGCATCTGGCTCGGCGTCCACTACCCGTGGGACGCCACGGACGGCCTCGCCCTCGGCGAGAAGATCGCGAACCAGGTCTTCACCACGAAGCTCCGCACCCTCTGACCGGACCTTCCGGGCCCGTCCCGCCGCGCCCGACCTGAGGGGCACGGCCCGACGGGCCGATCCCGCCGTGCCCGACCTGACGGGCACGGCCCCCCGGCCGGATGACGTAAGCCTTTCGTCATCCGGCCGGGTCTGGTCCCGGCCCGCGCCCGCGCGTTGAATGCCCATGACGGCCGGTCGGCCGGACGTACGCGAGGAAGGCCCGACGAGTGACGCAGAACCCGACGCCGAACCAGCCGCAGAACCCGATCCCCGACGAGCCGCGGACCTCGCCGAGGAGGCGGGGCGGACGCCGGCTCCTGGCCTTCCTCGCCCTCCCGGCGGCCCTCCTGCTGGGCCTCGGCCTGTACTGGTTCCAGCCGTGGAAGCTCTGGCAGGACGCCACGGTCAACGAGTCCCTCCCGGCGGCGGCCCCCACCGCCACAGCCGCCGCCCCCGCACCCACCCGCTCGCCCGTCACCCCGCGGACCCTCGCCCAGGGCGCGCTGATCAGCCACGAGCACACCACCACCGGCACCGCGAAGCTCATCCGGCTCCCGGACGGCTCCCACACCCTGCGCCTGGAGAACCTCGACACCAGCAACGGCCCCGACCTGCGGGTCTGGCTGACGGACGCCCCGGTGAAGGAGGGCACGGCGGGCTGGCGGGTCTTCGACGACGGCAAGTACGTCAGCCTGGGCAAGCTCAAGGGCAACAAGGGCGACCAGAACTACGCGATCCCGGCCGACGTGAACCTCTCCGACTACGGCAGCATCACCATCTGGTGCGACCGCTTCGACGTCTCCTTCGGCGCGGCGGCCCTCACGACCGTGTGACCGGCGACCGCGTGATCCGCGACCGCCCGGATGCCTCCGTGTCACCCTTGTCCCCGGACCAAGGACGCGTCACGCACGCGTAAGCAGGACAAGTCGCGTCGGGACAGAGCACAGCAGGACAGTGCACAGCGGGGATCGGGGAAACACCGTGGCTGGACCACAGGCACCGGCGAGTCACCTCTCGGGGTACGCCGACCTGCTCGTCGACGCCTGCGCCACGGGCCGCCGCCTGACCCGCGCGGAGCTGGAGTCCCGTCGTGCGGAGGGCGAGCGGGCGGCGGAGGCCGGGCTGCCGCTCCGCGCGCTGATCCGCGATCACCTGGCCGCGGCGCAGCTCGTACGGCCCCTCCCCGCGGCCGGTCCGCTCCTGGCGGCCGTCGAGCAGGTGGTGGACGCCTTCGTCGAGGGCTACGAACGCGCCCAGCACCAGGCCGTCCGCCAGGAGGAGGCGGCACGCCGGGAGTTCATCGACGACCTCCTCTACGGCGGCAGCGACCTGGGCCGGCTGGCCGAGCGTGCCGGGCGCTTCGGACTGCGCCTCTCGCAGTCGCACGGCGTCGCCGTGGCCACCGGCCCCGAGACGTACGGCGACGGCTACCCCATGGCACGCGGCATCGAGTCGGCGGTCCTCGCCCGCTTCCCGGGCCGGCAGGTCCTGCTGACCACGAAGGACGGCCGGCTGATCTGCGTGGCACCGGGGGACCAGCCGGAGGTCCTGGAGTACTTCGCGAAGCGGGCGCACGCGGCCACCGACGGCGGCCGGGTCGGGATCGGCCGCTCGCACCCGGGCGCGGGCGGGGTCGTCCACTCCTACGAGGAGGCCCTGAACGCACTCGACCTGGCCCGGCGGATGGAGCTGGACGGACCGGTGCTCCACGCCGTCGACCTGCTCGTCTTCCCGGTGCTGACCCGGGACCGGCAGGCCATGGCCGATCTGGTCGAGAGCACCCTCGGCCCCCTGCGCACGTCCCGCGGCGGCGCCCAGCCGCTCCTCGACACGCTCACCGCGTACTTCGACAGCGGCTGCGTGTCCACCGAGGCGGCCCGGCGCCTCTCGCTCAGCGTGCGCGCGCTGACGTACCGGCTGGACCGCATCCACACCCTCACCCGGGCCGACCCGGCGGACCCGCTGAACCGGTACACGCTCCAGACGGCGGTGATCGGCGCCCGCTTGCTGGGCTGGCCGGCCGGCGACGCGTGAGCCACTCCCCCCTCGTGCGTTAAAGGGGCGTAAAGATTGCCGACACCAGGCAATGCGCAGAGTGCTCCCGGGGTGAAACGATGCTGCTGTCCGGCGGAAAAGCCACCCGGGCGGGGAGGCGCGTTCATGGGGTTCTTTCTTGGTCTCGGCATTGCGGGGATCGCGCTGCTGGCCGTCTCCCTGCTCCTCGACGGCATCCTTGAAGGCGTCTTCGACGGTGCGCTCAGCGGACTGTTCGACGGCTGGCTGTCCCTTCCGGTGCTCGCGGGCTTCGTGTCGATGCTCGGCTTCACCGGGGCGATCGTGCTCGGGACCACGGGGCTCGGGCCGGGCCCGGCGACCGTCGCGGGCGCCCTCGCGGGAGCCGGCGCGGGCTGGGCGACGTACCGCCTGAGCCGCGCCCTGATGCGCGACCGCAGCGGGGCCGCCCCGCACCAGGACTCCCTCATCGGCTCGACCGGGACCGTGGTCACCGCGATCCCGGCCTCCGGCTACGGCGAAGTCCTCCTGCGCCTGGCGGGCCAGCCCGTGAAGTACGCGGCCACCGCCGAGGGCCCGCTGGCCCGCGGCGCGGAGGTGTGGGTGACGGCGACGCCGTCGTCGACCTCCGTCAGCGTCCGCGCCGTCGAGCGCTGAGGAACCGACCCGCACCCGACCTGATCACCCACCCACCACCCCATACCCACCACCACACCCCATCCATCACCGATCTGCCCCCACGGGGGAGGCAGGGGAGATCCGACATGAGTCCAGTCGTCATAGCGGTCGTGGGAGTCTTCGTACTCCTCGTCCTACTCGCCCTGGTCGTCGTCACGCGCTACAAGGTCGCCGGGCCCAGTGAGGCGTTCCTGATCACCGGCCGGCGCGGCAAGAGCTCCACCGACCCGGAGACCGGACGGATCTCCACCGACAACAGCGGCCAGAAGGTCGTGGTCGGCGGCGGAGTCTTCGTCGTCCCCTTCGTGCAGCAGCGCTACACCCTGGACCTCTCCAGCCGCCACATCCCCGTCGCCGTGCGCGGCGCGGTCACCCTGCGCGGGATCAAGGCCAACCTCGAAGGCGTCGCGATCGTCAAGGTCGGCGGCAACGAGGACGCCATCCGGGCCGCCGCCCAGCGTTTCCTGCAGCAGCAGGACGGCATCGTCGGCTTCACCCAGGAAGTCCTCTCGGGCGCCCTGCGCGCCATCGTCGGCCGCATGTCGGTGGAGGACATCATCCGTGACCGTGCCGCCTTCGCGGGGCAGGTCGCCGAGGAGGCGGAGGCCAGCCTGTCCGGGCAGGGCCTGGTCCTGGACGCCTTCCAGATCCAGGACATCACCACGGAGGGCTCCTACCTCGAAGACCTCGGCCGCCCCGAGGCCGCCCGTGCCAAGCAGGAAGCCGACATCGCCGAGGCCAACTCCCGCCGTGCCGCCGAGCAGGCGCGCCTGAAGGCGGAGGAGGAGATCGCGGTCGCCGAGCGCACCCTGTACCTGCGCCAGGCGGAGATCAAGGCCGAGACCGACGCGGCGGCCGCCCAGGCCAACGCCGCCGGTCCGCTGGCCGAGGCCGACCGTCAGCAGCAGATCCTCGCCGAGCAGGAGAAGGTCGCCGAGCGGCAGGCAGCCCTGACCGACCGTCAGCTCGACACCCAGGTCCGCAAGCCCGCCGACGCCCGCCGCTACGAGGCCGAGCAGGAGGCGGAGGCCAAGCGCGTGGCCCGCGTCAAGCAGGCCGAGGCCGAGCGCCTCGCGGCGATCGCCGCCGCCCAGGGCGAGGCCGAGCGCGCCCGCCTCACGGGTGAGGGCGAGAAGCAGCGCCGCTCCGCCCTGGCCGAGGCCGAGGCCATCGAGGGCGCCAAGCGCGGTGAGGCCGAGCGCGCCCGCCGTGCCGCCATCGCCGAGGCCGTGCGCCTGGAAGGCGACGCGGAGGCCGCGGCCATCCTGGCCAAGGGTTCGGCCGAGGCCGAGGCCATGCAGAAGAAGGCGGAGGCCTTCGAGGCGTACGGCGACGCGGCCATGATCCAGATGATGGTCGAGGCGCTTCCGCAGGTCGTGGCCAAGGCCGCGGAGCCCCTCTCGGCCATCGACAAGATGACCGTCATCTCCACCGACGGCGCGAGCAAGCTCTCCCGTACGGTCACCGACAACGTCGCCCAGGGCATGGAGCTCCTGAGCTCCACCACCGGCGTGGACCTGGCCGAGCTCCTGAAGGGCTTCACCGCGGGAGCCCCGAAGGACCCCGCCACACCGGAGACGCCCTCCCCCAACGGAAAGATCGAGATCACCAGCTGACCCTGCTGAAGCACCCCCCGAGGCCCGCTGCCGAGCAGCGGGCCTCGCGTCTGTGCCGGTGCCCGTCTCTGCGACCGCAGCCCACCGAGCCGCCGCCGCTTCGCCGCGGAAGAATGTCCCGCATGACGCCTCCCGCGACCCCCGCGAGCCCCGCGACGCCGATGGACACCGTCACCCTGGAGCGCCGCATCGCGGCCCGCCCCGAAGCCCTCTTCGCCTTCCTCACCGACCGGGAGAACTGGCTGTCCTGGATGGGCGCCGAGGGTACGTTCTCCTTCGAGCCCGGTGGCTCGTACCGCACCCGGGTCACCGGCGAGGACGTGGCCTCGGGCCGCTTCCTCGACGTCGACCCGCCCGGGCGGCTCGTCTTCACCTGGGGCTGGGAGGAGGGCGGCGGCACGCCCGTCGCGGCCGGCTCCACCACGGTGGAGATCACCCTCGAACCCACCGCCCAGGGCGCCGGCACCGTGCTCCACCTGATCCACAGCGGCCTGCCCTCGCCGGAGGCGTGCGAGGCGCACGCGGAGAGCTGGCAGCACTACGTCGACCGCCTCGCGCTCCGCGCCGAAGGCGCCGACCCGGGCCCGGACCCGTGGACGCGGCAGCCGGCAGGACAGCCGGCAGGTCAGTGACCCGCTGACAGCTCGCCGCTCAGATTCCCGTGCATCCCTGCGCTGTGCTCGTTCAGCCCAGTGATCTCGACGCTCTTGCCGCGCCGCCGGTAGCAGTTCACGAGGGGCCGCCTTCGGTGTCTGCGGCCTAAGAGGGTCAGTTTCGCCGACAGGCTGCAACACTCGGGATGTTGCAGTTGTCTATGACCCGGACCGCCCGGACGGTTACAGCTCGATCTGGTCAGTCCATTTCCGCAGGGCACACGCTAAACCAGGCAGTCGGATACCTGGGACACGTTCAACGCCAGATGTGGACGGTCACCCGGGGGCGCCAGCGCTGCTCCCTCAATCATCGATGACCCCGACGACGGTGGCCGCGGCAGTGTGGTCAATCAGGGGTGTCACAGACGCTTCGCGAGCTGCGACCGTTGGCGCGCGTGTTGTTCTACGACTTGGGTGGCGGAAGCTCCTTCGAGTTCACGTGCCGCAGCGATTCCTTGATCTTGCATTCCCGCTCGACGTCCGGATCTACCGACAGCCGGCTGATCAACTCGGGATGCTGGTCGACGATGGCAACTGCTGCTTTCAGCTCTGCAAGGCAGTCTGGTTCCTCGGAGCTCTGTGCAACGAGGCCGAGGTAGCCGCAGAAGGCAACGGTGATTGCGGCCACGTGAGGGGCAAGTGTCCCCAGCAACCATTGGGCTTTGGTCTGCGGGTAGGGGTGGAGCGATGTCGGCCCCTGCGGTGTGGTCATGACGCTCGCCGGGATCGGCCGTCTGAGTCTGGACATGAGCCCGGGCAGAGATCAGACGCCTCCTGCACGGCCCCAGCCCCCATGAGCGCGGCTCGGTACTGCAGAAGACTCCTCCGCAGCGAGTCGCTTCCGGCGCTGTGCGCTTTTCCATCCTCGTGCAGACGGTCTTGCACATCCAGGGCCAGCCCGTGGAGAAGCATCACGTATCTACGTCGCCTTTCAAGCGCCCACACGAGCGCTGCCACTCCGTACATGAGGACCACGAAGGCAACGCCATAAAATCCCTCGGCTAGAGGTTGGCGCGGCGGCTTGATGATCGCCAGGCAGATGATTAACACCGCCGAAGCGAAGAGTGCGACACCACCTGCAGCGAAGTAGGAACGAGGGGGAGGGACTGAGGCCAGTAGCTTTTCCCCCAAAGCAAGCCACGCTTGATCCGGCTTGGACTGGGCTCCGGCTGCCGGCGCGTCGTACCGCTCACTGCCGGCAGAGTCGAAAGGGCCGTAATCGGATGCGTTCACACGATCACGGTAGGTTCGTTCATGTGCTCTGTAGGCGTGTTTGAGTGCGACGCTGGTGCAGTCAGGTGAGAAAGGCACCCGAAGCGCCCATTTCGGCGCGCAGTCATCTGTGTAGACCGGCATCGCTCGCTGCGCGCCGAGTCATTGTCCCCAAGGACGACTCGGGCACTGGCGAAGACGCCCCACGCCAGGGTGAACCTGCCGTCTGGGCGCGTGGTGTGTGGCGCGGATGCGGATGCGAGTGTGATCCCCGGGCTGATCCTCGGGCCCATGGCCGAAGGCTCCCGTCGTGACCGCGTTGAAGGGGGACCCGGACGCGTTGCCGCCCGTACCGCCGCACGTCGCGGTGTGGCGGTCGGTCCGGTCCGCTGGGGACACCAAGACGCGGAAGTCCCGCCGGATGATCGCTCTGCCGGCCAGGTGCGTGGATGCCCTGTGGCAGCAGTTCGAGGAGCAGGGGTGGGACCGGCTTGCCGCCAGTGATCAGTGGACGGAGAAGGGTCTCGTCTTCTCCTCCGCGACGGGGACGGAGCTGGACTCCACGAACGTCCGGCGTGCGTTCCGGCAGGCCATCACGGGAGCCGAAGGAGTCGACGCGAAGGAGTGGACCCCGAGGGAGCTGCGGCACAGCTTCGTGTCCCTGCTGTCGGACAGCGGGGTCCCGCTCGAAGAGATTTCCCGGCTGGTCGGCCACTCCGGGACGGCCGTCACCGAGGCGGCCTACAGGAAGCAGATCCGGCCCGTGATCCAGACCGGGGCGACGGCCATGGACGAGATCTTCAGGGCCGCTCCGAACCCATAGTCACTCAGTTAGTCACCCAAACGCAGAAGACCACCTACCGAAATCGGTAGGTGGTCTTCTGACCTGGTCTTACGAAGTCGGGGTGGCGGGATTTGAACCCACGACCTCTTCGTCCCGAACGAAGCGCGCTGCCAAGCTGCGCTACACCCCGATGTCCACCGTTGCAGCGCTTGCTGCCCTGGCGACATCGATTACTTTAGCGGACCCTCGGCCGGAGACGAAATCCGGTTTTCGCGCGGCGGGCGGTAGCGGTCCGCCATGACCAGGGCGAGGCCGAGGGCGTAGAAGGCGAGGCCCAGGACCACCGCGTTCAGCGCGACCCGCGCGTAGCCGTACTGGGCGGCGTCGATGAAGGGGTACGTGTACCGGCTCGGGACGCCGGGGGAGAGGAGGGCGCCGCGGATCAGCGCGAAGACCACGTAGACCAGGGGGTACGCCAGCCACTGCGCGGCGTAGCGCGGGCGCAGGGTGCGGGGGGCCGTCAGGAAGAGGAAGTCCAGGACGGCGCCGATGGGGGTGACCGTGTGGAGGAGCTGGTTGGCGACGGACTTCGCGCCGGTCAGCTTGTCCAGGTCCTCGACCACGTTGAAGGGGCTCGACGGGTTGGCGAGGAGCAGGTGGAAGACCAGCCCGGTGATCAGGATGAAGAGGAGGACCCCGCCCCGCCAGAAGGGGGCGACGTCCTGCTCGCGCCGGTGGACGCAGAGGGCGGAGAGTCCGTAGACGACCGCGACCAGGATGTTCGTCCAGATCGTGAAGAAGCTCAGGACCACGGGCACGCTGCCGTACACGCACTCGATGACCAGGCCGGTGACGGCCGCGGCCGCGATCAGCCCGCGGAAGGCGACGGTCGGGAGGCGGAGCGCGCCGGGTGCGGGTGTGATCATCCTGTCAACGTACCCGGAGGACCGGGCCGGACCGCGTTACGCCTTCGGGGTCAGTGTCAGCAGTGTCGCCTCGGGCGGGCACGCGAAGCGCACCGGGGTGAAGCGGTTGGTCCCGCAGCCCGCCGATACGTGGAGGTACGCGCGCTGCCCCTGCGTCTCGTGCGTCGAGAGGCCCTTCACCCGCTTGGTGTCCAGGTCGCAGTTGGTGACGAGCGCCCCGTAGAAGGGGATGCACAGCTGCCCGCCGTGCGTGTGGCCGGCCAGGATCAGCGGGTACCGGTCGGCGGTGAAGGCTTCGAGGACGCGCAGGTACGGGGCGTGCACCACGGCCATCGAGAAGTCCGCGTCGGCCTCCGGGCCGCCCGCGACCTTCGCGTACCGGTCGCGCTTGATGTGCGGGTCGTCCAGGCCGGTGAAGGCGAGCTCCAGCCCGTCGAGCTTGAGCCGGCCCCGGGTGTTGGTGAGGTTGATCCAGCCGGCAGCGTCGAAGGCGTCCCGCATTCCCTCCCACGGGTTGTGGACGGCACCGACGACCGGCGCGTTGCCGTTGAGGCCGTGCCTGCCCTGCGTCTTCTCCAGCAGGTAGCGGCCGGGATTGCGCAGCCGGGGGCCGTAGTAGTCGTTCGACCCGAAGACGTACACGCCGGGGAAGTCCATCAGCGGGCCGAGCGCGTCGAGGACTTCCGGCACGCCCTCCGTGTCGGAGAGGTTGTCGCCCGTGTTCACCACGAAGTCGGGGCGCAGTCCGGCGAGCGACTGCAGCCAGGCGCGCTTCTTGCGCTGTCCGCCGACCATGTGGATGTCCGAGACCTGCAGGACGCGCAACGGGCGCATCCCCTGCGGGAGCACGGGGACCGTGACCCGGCGCAGCCGGAAGGACCGGGCTTCGAAACCGGCGGCATAGGCCAGACCGGCGGCCCCCGCCGCGGCGATCCCGGCGGTGACCTTCAGAGGTACTCCGTAACGCGCACGCATGCCCATATGTTCGCAGACCCGGCAACCCCGCCGGGAAACCGGAGGGCGCCCGGGCCCCCGTACCTGGCAGACTCGGGACATGACCACGCTCAAGGCCAAGCTCCAGGAAGACCTCACCACCGCCATCCGCGCGCGCAACGAGCTCGCCTCGTCCACGCTGCGCCTGACCCTCTCCGCCATCACCAACCAGGAAGTCGCGGGCAAGGAAGCCCGGGTGCTCTCCGACGAGGAAGTCCTCAAGGTGATCGCCAAGGAGGCGAAGAAGCGCCGCGAGGCCGCGGACGCCTTCGCGCAGGGTGGCCGTCCCGAGCAGGCCGCGCGGGAGACCGCCGAGGGCGAGTTCCTCGACACCTACCTCCCCAAGCAGCTCGGCGAGGCCGAGCTCGACGCGATCGTGGCGCAGGCCGTCGAGGAGGCCAAGGCGGCGGGCGCCGAGGGGCCGCGGGCCATGGGCGCCGTGATGAAGATCGTGAACCCGAAGGTCGCGGGTCTGGCTGAGGGCGGGCGCGTCGCCGCCGCCGTCAAGAAGCACCTGTCCTAGTAAGGGATCCCCGTAAGGGAAAAGGGAAACAGGGAGGGCCCCCACCGATCCGGATGCGGATCTGGTGGGGGCCCTCCCTCGCTTTCCCTGCGGGGCCTAGTCGCGGCCGCCGATGATGCCCGGCGGGAGCGTGATCCCGCCGAGCGGGTCGGTCCCGCCCGTGCCGCCGTCGGTTCCGCCGTTGGTTCCGCCGGTCGTCTGCCCGCCGGGCCGCCCGTCACCGGGCTTGCCGTCCCCGCGGCCCGGCTTGCCGGGCTTACCCGGCTTGTTGGGCTTGCCGCCGGGGGTCGGGCTCGGGGTGTCGGCGATGTGCACCGTGACGAAGGGCGGGGCCTCGCGGCCGGAGAGCGCGCCGGAGACGGCCTGCTTCCAGATCGGGCCGGGCAGGCCACCACCGAAGACCTTGTCGTAGTACTGGCCGCCGATGGTGATGTTCTCCATCGACACCTGCTTGGCGCCGCCGGAGCCGACCCAGGTCGCGCCGGACATGTTCGGGGTGTAGCCGACGAACCAGGCGTTGTAACGGCTGTCGGTGGTACCCGTCTTGCCGGCGCTCTCCCGGTCCTTCAGGCCCGACTGCTGACCCGTACCGGAGTCGACCACGCCGAGCAGCAGCGTGTTGATGGTGTCGGCGGTCTTCTCGGTCATCGCGCGGCCGCACTTCGACTTCGGGACCGTCAGCGCCTTGCCGTGCGAGTCGGTGATCGACTCGATGGTGACCGGGGTGCAGTACACGCCGCGGTTGGCGAAGGTGGCGTAGGCGTTGGCCATGGTCAGCGGGGACATGCCCTCACTGCCGAGCGCGATGGCGGGGACCTCGGGGAGCTTGGCGCCGTTGGCCGGGATCACACCGAGCTTGGTGGTCATCTCGGTCACGGGGCACAGGCCCACCTCGGAGATCATCTCCACGAAGTAGGTGTTGACCGACTTGGCCATCGCCTCCCTCATGCCGTACGGGCCGACCTCGGACTCGGTCTCGTTCTCCACCCGGGCCTTGGGGCTGCCCGTGTTGACCCAGGGCTTGTCGCCGCAGGTCTGCACCGGGCTCGGGTAGTCCATGTCGTACGGGGACTGGTACATCTTCGTCGGCGGCAGTCCGCCCTCGAGGGCCGCGGCCGCGACGAAGGCCTTGAAGGTGGAGCCGGTCGGGAAGCCGAAGTTCGAGCCGCCCATCTTCTTGTCCACCGAGAAGTTGATCTGGGTCTCGTTCTTGCCGAAGCCGTACGGCTTCGACTGCCCCATGGCGAGGACCCGCCCGGTGCCGGGCTGGACGAGGGTGACGGCCGTGGCGACCTTGTCGTCCTGGTCCACGTGGTCCTTGATGGACTCGTTGACGGAGTCCTGCGACTGCGGGTCCAGGGTGGTGCGGACCGTGAGGCCGCCCTGGTTCCAGACCTTCGCCCGCTCCTCGCGGGTCTTTCCGAAGGCGGTGTCGTCGAGGAAGGTGTTGCGCACGAAGTCGCAGAAGAAGCCCGCGCCCTTGACGGCGGTGATGCAGCCGTTCTTCGGCTTGGTCACCTTCAGCTGGACCGGCTTCGCCTTCGCCGCGTCCGCCTCGGCCTGGGAGATGTCCTTCACGTCCGCCATGCGCTGGAGGACGATGTTGCGGCGCTTCATCGCCTCCTGCGAGTCGTTCAGCGGGTCGTACCGGCTCGGCGACTGGACCACGCCCGCCAGCAGCGCCGACTCTTCCAGGGTCAGGTCCTTGGCGGCCTTGCTGAAGTAGCGGTGGGCGGCGGATTCGATCCCGTACGCCTGCTGGCCGAAGTACGTGATGTTGAGGTAGTTCTCGAGGATCTTGTGCTTACCGAGCTCCTCCTCGACCTGGATCGAGTACTTCAGCTCGCGGATCTTGCGTCCGAGGCTCTTCTCCTGGGCCTCGCGCACCTTCGTCTCGTCGTCGCCGGCCTCTTCGACGAAGACGTTCTTCACGTACTGCTGGGTCAGCGTCGACGCGCCCTGCGCGGCGCCGCCCTCCTGGGCATTGCGGTTGACCGCACGCAGGATGCCCTTGAGGTCGATCGCGCCGTGCTCGTAGAAACGCGAGTCCTCGATCGCGACGATGGCCTTCTGCATGTACGGGGAGATGGCCGTGATCGGGACCACCTGCCGGTCACGCGAATAGACCGTGGCGATCAAGCCACCCTCCGCGTCCAGAATCGTGGTGCGCTGGCTCAACGGTGGTGTCTTGAGATTGGCCGGGATCTCATCGAACCCCTCGACCGTGCCCTTGGCCGCGAGCCCCAGGGCGCCGGCGCCGGGGATCGCGATCCCCGCCAGCACAACTCCGGAGAGAACGGACACACCGAGGAACTTGGCGGCCTGCTGTGGCCCCGTGAGCCCGCCGCCCGAGCGCTTCTTTCCCATAGAGGGCAGCCTACGTTCTCATTCGCCGGACACGCGCGAATGCCTTGGCCTAAGCTGTCCTCAACTGTCACAGCAGTGCGGTGGGACATCAACCCCTCGGCTTGTTTTTCACCCTTCCCGAATGGGGTGGACGCATGTCCGAATCTCGCCCCCTGTGATCAGCATGCCCCGTCGATTTCACCCAAATCGCCGGAATGGTCGGGCATGTCGCAGGATCACTCCGTCGGGTGATCTGCCGCTTACCCATAGTCCGTTCGGACCATTCAAGATTGGGCCCGTCGGGGGTGTTGCACTGTGCCCACCTTCCGTAACGTCCTCAACTGGCAGCGGTGAATATGCCGCTACCGCCGTGGGGGAGCCTCGATTCGGGAGAGGACGGCGCCGGGATGGGCTGGGTTACCGACTGGAGTGCGCAGGCAGCCTGCCGCACTACCGATCCGGATGAACTGTTCGTTCAAGGAGCGGCACAGAACAGGGCCAAGGCGGTGTGCACCGGATGTCCGGTGCGGACCGAGTGCCTGGCCGACGCGCTCGACAATCGTGTCGAGTTCGGAGTGTGGGGCGGAATGACCGAGCGGGAACGACGTGCGCTGTTGCGCCGGCGTCCCACCGTCACCTCGTGGAGGCGACTGCTCGAAACCGCACGCACGGAGTACGAGCGCAGTACGGGCATCCTCACCATGGATGCCGATGAGGAGATCGACGTTCCGTACGAGACGTACCTGGCAGCCGGGTAGACCACCTGGGCACCACGTCGTAGGAACGCCTACGCTCCGGCCGGAACCCCGGCCGCGAGTCGCTCTCCGATGGCCCGCAGCCCGGCGAGGTCGTGTACGTCGCCGGGCAGGGCGGCCACTTCGGCCACCGCCACCTCGGGGTGCAGCGAGGTGAAGCGGTCACGCGTGCGCTGTTCGCGCGCGATGACCTGCATGCGCTCAGCGTGCAGGCGGAGCAGTCCTGCCGTGATCACATCCACGTCGGCGTCGGCGCCGGTCTCTCGCTCCGTGCGGGTATCGGGGTCGGAGTCGGGGTCGGGGTCGGATTCGGAGGCCGTGGAGTCACGAAGTCCAGCTTTCCCGGACTCCTGATCCACAATGCGGCCTTCTTCAAGATTCTCCGCGGCGGCCAACGCCCGCTCCGCCGACAGCTGTTCGGCGCCGCTGCCGTGCACCCGGTTCAGTACGAGCCCGGCCAGCGGCATCCGCTCCGCGGCCAGCCGCTCCACGAAGTACGCGGCCTCGCGCAGCGCGTCCGGCTCGGGCGCGGAAACCACGAGGAAGGCCGTGCCGGGAGCCTGGAGGAGCTGGAAGGTCGCGTCCGCGCGGGTGCGGAAACCACCGAACATCGTGTCCATGGCGGCCACGAAGGTCTGTACGTCCTTCAGCAGCGAGGCACCCATCAGCTTGCTCAGCGTGCCCGTCATCATCGACATGCCGACATTGAGGAACTTCATCCCCGCCCGGCCGCCCACTTTCGCCGGAGCCATCAGCACCCGGATGAACTTCCCGTCCAGGAAGGACCCCAGGCGCCCCGGCGCGTCCAGGAAGTCCAGCGCGGAGCGGCTCGGCGGGGTGTCCACCACGATCAGGTCCCAGTCGTCCCGGGCCCGCAGCTGTCCCAGCTTCTCCATCGCCATGTACTCCTGCGTGCCCGCGAAGCCGGCCGACAGGGACTGGTAGAAGGGGTTGGCGAGGATGGCCTCGGCCCGCTCGGGGTCGGAGTGGCCCTCGACGATCTCGTCGAAGGTCCGCTTCATGTCGAGCATCATGGCGTGCAGTGCGCCGTCGTTCCCGTTCCCGGACACGCCCGTCACCCGGCGCGGGGTGTTGTCGAGCGAGTCGATCCCCATCGACTGGGCCAGCCTGCGCGCCGGGTCGATGGTCAGGACGACCACCTTGCGCCCGCGCTCGGCCGCCCGTACCCCGAGCGCCGCGGCGGTCGTGGTCTTGCCGACCCCGCCGGCCCCGCAGCACACGATGATCCGGGTCTGCGGATCGTCGAGCAGCCGGTCGACGTCCAGCCGCGGGGGAGCGTCCATCTTCGCCTCCGTCATCGCTTCCATCGTCCCGGCCCCGTTCATTCCCCGCCCACTTGCTTGCGCAGCTCCGCGGCGAGCCCGTAGAGCCCGGCCAGGTCCATCCCCGCGCCGAGCATGGGGAGTTCGTACGTCGGCACGTCCAGCCCCGCCAGTACCGCCCGCTGGGCGCGCTCCAGCTCCACCCGGCTCGCGTGCTCGGTGGCCTGCGCGAGCAGCGGGTCCACCAGCCGTTCGGCCACCCCGCCGCGCCGGGCGCTGCCGAGGCCGGCCCGGGACAGCGCCCTGGAGACGTCGGAGCGCCGCTCGCCTGCGGCGGCGCGCAGGGCCGCCTCGTCGAGGTGGTGCGGCCGGACCATGTTGACGACGACCCGCCCCACCGGCAGGCCCGCCTGCTGGAGTTCGGCGATCCCGTCGGCGGTCTCCTGCACGGGCATCTCCTCCAGCAGGGTGACCAGGTGCACGGCCGTCTCGGGGGACTTGAGCACCTTCATCACGGCCTGCGCCTGGTTGTGGATCGGCCCGAACCGGGCCAGGCCCGCCACCTCGTCGTTGACGTTCAGGAAGCGGGTGATCCGCCCGGTCGGCGGAGCGTCCATGATCACGTGGTCGTAGACGAACCGGCCGGCCTTGTCCTTGCGCCGGACCGCCTCGCACGCCTTGCCCGTCAGGAGCACGTCCCGCAGCCCCGGCGCGATGGTCGTCGCGAAGTCGATGGCGCCGAGCTTCTTGAGGGCGCGGCCGGCCGAGCCGAGCTTGTAGAACATCTGGAGGTAGTCGAGGAGCGCCCGCTCCGCGTCGATGGCGAGCGCGTAGACCTCCCCGCCGCCCGAGGCGACGGCGATCTTCCGGTCCTCGTAGGGGAGTGCCTCCGCCCCGAAGACCTGGGCGAGGCCCTGCCTGCCCTCGACCTCCACGAGAAGTGTCCGCCTGCCCTCGCGTGCGAGGGCGAGCGCGAGTGCCGCGGCGACCGTGGTCTTGCCGGTGCCGCCCTTGCCGCTGACCACCTGGAGCCTGCTCACAGGGCCCGAGCCTAATTCCTCCCCGGCGGCGGCGGTGGTGCCGGGGCCCCGCACGGCAGGCACTACGCTCGCTCCCATGACCAAGAAGTTCGAATACGCGACCGTCCCGCTGCTGGTCCACGCCACCAAGCAGATCCTGGACACCTGGGGCGAGGACGGCTGGGAGCTCGTCCAGGTCGTTCCCGGCCCGAACAACCCCGAGCAGCTCGTGGCCTACCTGAAGCGGGAGAAGGCGGCATGAGCGGAGTCGTCGAGGCGAAGCTGGCCGAACTCGGCCTGACCCTCCCCGAGGTCGTCCCGCCGCTGGCCACGTACCAGCCGGCCGTGCGGTCGGGTGCCTACGTGTACACCGCGGGGCAGCTCCCGATGGTCAAGGGCAACCTGCCGGTGACCGGCAAGGTCGGCGCCGAGGTCTCGGCGGAGCAGGCCAAGGAACTGGCCGCGACCTGCGCGCTGAACGCGCTGGCCGCGGTGAAGTCCGTCGTCGGCGACCTCGACAAGATCGCGCGCGTCGTGAAGGTGGTGGGCTTCATCGCCTCCGCCCCCGACTTCACGGCCCAGCCGGGCGTGTTGAACGGCGCGAGCGAGCTGCTGGGTGCCGTCCTCGGCGACAAGGGCGTCCACGCCCGCAGCGCGGTCGGCGTGGCGGTCCTCCCGCTGGACGCCCCGGTCGAGATCGAGATCCAGGTCGAACTGGTCCCGGGAGCCTGACCTCGGCGTGGCCCTGAGGGGCCGAACGTCCACCCAGGAGGGGCCGGACCCTGCCCGTAGGGCACGATCCGGCCCCTCCTGCGTTTGCTCTTCAGCCGTCCGGCGTTCGAGGACCGGGGTCTGGGGCGGAGCCCCAGGGGGGTCCGGGCGCAGCCCGGTAACCCTCTCCAGCCCGTCCGGCGCTTGAGGACCGGGGTCCGGGCAGCGCCCGGGGCATCCCCCAGCCCCGCCGGCGTTTGAGGCGCGGGTCCGGGCAGCGCCCGGGGAACGGGCGAAGGGCGGGTAGGGGAACTCGCCCCGCGCAGCGCAAGGGCCACAGCGGGAACTTCCCCCGCGCAGCGGCAAGGGCCACAGCGGGAACTTCGCCCCGCGCGGCGGCACAACCGCAGCCGGGCAGCGCCCCCGCGCAGCGGGGTCCGCGAGGTCGCCCCTCGAACATCGGCCCGGATGCCCGTAGCATCCCGCCATGCCGAATGGTCAGTACGGTCAGCAAGAGACCTCCGCCGGAGGTCAGTGGTACCCGCCGGAGTGGCCCGACCGGATCCGCGCACTCGCGGACGGCGCCCTCACCCCGGTGGAACCGAGGCGCGCAGCCACGGTGATGCTGCTGCGCGACACCCCCGACGGCCCCGCCGTGCACATGCTGCGCCGCCGCGCCGAGATGGCCTTCGCCGGAGGCGCCTACGCGTATCCCGGCGGCGGCGTGGACCCCCGGGACGAGGACCACCTCATCGGCTGGGCCGGCCCGACCCGCGCCGAGTGGGCGGAGCGGATGGGCACCGACCCCGCCACCGCCCAGGCGATCGTCTGCGCAGCCGTCCGCGAGACCTTCGAGGAGGCCGGGGTCCTGCTCGCGGGAGAGTCCGCGGACACCGTCGTCGGTGACACCACCGGGGAGGACTGGGAGGCCGCCCGCGCGGCCCTGGTCGCCCGGGAGCTGTCCTTCGCCGAGTTCCTCGACCGCCGGGGCCTGGTCCTGCGCTCCGACCTGCTCGGCGCGTGGGCCCGCTGGATCACCCCGGAGTTCGAGCCGCGCCGGTACGACACCTGGTTCTTCGTCGCGGCCCTCCCCGAAGGCCAGCGCACCCGCAACGCCTCCACCGAGGCCGACCGCACGGTCTGGACCCGCCCCGCCGACGCCGCCGCCGGCTACGACAAGGGCGAGCTGCTGATGATGCCGCCCACGATCACCACCCTGCGCTCCCTGGAGCCCTACGGGAGCCCCGCCGAGGCCCTCGCGGCGTCCGGCGCCCAGGACCTGACCCCGGTCCTCGCCAAGGCCACGCTCACGGACGGGGAGCTGGTGCTCAGCTGGCCGGGCCACGACGAGTTCACCAAGCGCGTCCGCCTCGCCCCCGGCCCCACGAGCCCCGGCCCCGCGAGCTCCGGCCCGGCACACCCCGGAGGAGCCCCCGCATGACCGATGCCGCCGCCCTGCCCGGCCAGCCCCGCGGAATCGTCGTCTCCGGACCCGCCACCGCCCGTGCGGTGAACGTCCTGGCCCCGAACGCCTCCCCGATGACCCTCGACGGCACCAACACCTGGCTGGTCTCCGAGCCGGGCTCCGACCTGGCCGTGGTGATCGACCCCGGCCCGCTGGACGACGTACACCTGCGCGCGGTCGTCGCCGCCGCCGAGGAGGCGGGCAAGCGGGTCGCGCTCACCCTCCTCACCCACGGACACCCCGACCACGCGGAGGGCGCGGCCCGCTTCGCCGAGCTGACACGGACGAAGGTCCGCGCCCTGGACCCCGCCCTGCGCCTGGGCGACGAGGGCCTGGCCGCCGGGGATGTCATCCGCACGGGCGGCCTGGAGCTGCGCGTGGTGCCCACTCCCGGCCACACCGCGGACTCGCTCTGCTTCCACCTGCCGGCCGACCGGGCGGTCCTGACCGGTGACACGATCCTGGGGCGCGGCACCACCGTCGTCGCACACCCCGACGGGCGGCTCGGCGACTACCTGGACTCCCTGCGCCGGCTGCGCTCGCTGACGGTCGACGACGGGGTCCACACGGTGCTCCCGGGGCACGGGCCGGTCCTGGACGACGCGCAGGGCGCGGTGGAGTTCTACCTCGCCCACCGGGCCCACCGCCTCGCGCAGATCGAGACGGCGGTCGAGAACGGCCTGACCACCCCCGAGGCGGTCGTCGCCCACGTCTACGCGGACGTGGACCGGTCGCTGTGGCCGGCCGCGGAGTGGTCCGTACGCGCCCAGCTGGAGTACCTGACGGAGCACGGGCTGATCCCCGGGGCTCCGGACTGAGCGGGCCGCAGGCGGGCTAGCCGGCCGGGCGGGGCGTCTTCGTCCCGTGCCGGGCCGTGTACTCGTCCGCGAGCCACGGCCCGAGGTCCTCGACGTAGGCGCGCAGCACGGCGGGGTCCGCGACCGGCTCCAGCGCGGCGGCGGCCGCGGCGCGCATCTGGGCGGCGCGCTCGGGGTAGTACTGCCCGAACACCTCCGCCGACTCGGTGAGGTCGCTGGTCCAGCCGCCCCACCGCGGCATGACGAGGGTGAACCCGGTCCGTACGAGGTGCCGCGAGACGCCCCGGCACAGCTTCCGGTACTCCTCGGGCGTGGCCGCCGCCCGGATCCGCTCGCGCACCCTGGGCAGCAGCTCGGCGAGGTCGCCGTTGGACTCGCGGGCGAGCAGGCCGTCCGGCCGGTAGCGGGGCAGGTGCTCGGCCAGGTCCGCGCCGAGCAGCGGGGTGCACAGGCAGGCGAGGAACCAGCCCAGGTCGTAACGTTCCTGCTCGCTCAGCAGCCGGTCCTTGCCGTACAGCAGGATCCCGACTCCGTCGATCTCCGCGAACTCCTCGTCGACACCGCGCGCCAGCGCCTCGGTGGTGTCGCGGTCCTCCGCGCCGGGCGCGTGGTGCAGGGCGATCAGCAGGTCGAGGTCGGACTGCCCGGGCCGGGCCGTCCCGCGCGGCACGGACCCGTACAGGTAGGCGCTGTGCAGCCGTCGCCCGTACGCCTCCCCGATCCGCTCCCGCACGGCGGCGACGAGCCCCCGGAACTCGGCCTGCACCTGCCCGAGCGAGCCTTCGCGCTCGAAGTACCCGTACGCGTCGAGGCCTCTGTGCTCCATGGGTCCACTGTGCACAATCCAGCCCCGCCGGCGTTTGAGGCGCGGGGGTTCGGGGGCGGAGCCCCCGCAACGGCGCCGCAGGAACACGCAAAGGGGCCCTGCCCGACTGGGCAGGACCCCTCAACGGAGCTACGAATGTCAGCGCGAGCGCTTGGCGAGCCGCTCCACGTCCAGCAGGATCACCGCGCGAGCCTCCAGGCGGAGCCATCCACGTCCCGCGAAGTCGGCCAGCGCCTTGTTCACGGTCTCGCGCGACGCGCCGACGAGCTGGGCCAGCTCCTCCTGCGTGAGGTCGTGCACGACGTGGATGCCCTCCTCCGACTGCACGCCGAAGCGGCGCGACAGGTCGAGGAGCGCACGGGCCACGCGGCCCGGAACGTCGGAGAAGACCAGGTCGGACATCTGGTCGTTGGTCTTGCGCAGGCGCCGCGCGACGGCGCGCAGCAGCGCGGTCGCCACCTCGGGCCGGGCGTTCAGCCAGGGCTGAAGGTCTCCGTGACCCAGACCCAGCAGCTTGACCTCGGTCAGCGCGGTGGCGGTGGCGGTGCGCGGGCCCGGGTCGAACAGCGACAGCTCGCCGATCAGCTCTCCGGGGCCGAGGACGGCCAGCATGTTCTCGCGTCCGTCGGGTGAGGTGCGGTGAAGCTTCACCTTGCCCTCGGTGACGACATAGAGCCGGTCACCGGGGTCGCCCTCGTGGAACAGGGCGTCACCACGTGCGAGGGTCACCTCGCCCATGGAGGCGCGGAGCTCCGCGGCCTGCTCGTCATCGAGCGCCGCGAAGAGCGGGGCACGCCGCAGTACGTCGTCCACGAGTCTCTCTCCTATGTCGACCAGCCAGGGGATCGCTCCCCCATTTTGCCGGACGGCTCAAACAGTGCGATCAATCACGTTCATCACAAGGATGCCGGACGTACGGGTGTGCTGTGCGGCGAGAGGCCGATCGGGGTGGTGTTACCTGAGGTCCGGGGCGGTCGTCGCCACCGTGTCCCGGACCTGCGGGGGGTCCAACAGGCCGGTGAGAGCACAGGCCAAGGGGTCCGGGGGAGTGACGGCCACCCCAAATTCAGCCGTGGGCGAACACGGCCTGGTGGGAGCCCTCCCGGAGCAGTCACCCCCCTTTCAGGGCAAAACTTCGGCCAAGAAACCCCGACCGGGCGGAGGTCACGTCCGGCCACGGGCGGAGGGCCGCGCGGCGTAGCCTTCGGGGATGGCAGAGAGCAAGGTCAAGAAGGCCGGGACGAAGCCGGAGAGCCATCTGGCGATGGTGCGGCGAGCACGCAGGATCAACCGCGAGCTGGCGGAGGTCTACCCGTACGCGCACCCGGAGCTCGACTTCCGCAACTCCTTCGAGCTGCTGGTCGCCACCGTCCTGTCCGCGCAGACCACCGACCTGCGCGTGAACCAGACGACCCCGGCCCTCTTCGCCGCGTACCCGACCCCCGAGGACATGGCCGGAGCCGATCCGGAGGCGCTGGAGGAGATCATCCGGCCGACCGGGTTCTTCCGGGCGAAGGCCAAGTCCCTGCTCGGCCTCTCGCAGGCGCTGCGCGACAACTTCGGCGGTGAGGTTCCGGGCCGGATCGAGGACCTGGTGACGCTCCCGGGGGTCGGCCGCAAGACGGCCAACGTCGTCCTCGGCAACGCGTTCGGAGTCCCCGGGATCACGGTCGACACGCACTTCGGCCGACTGGTGCGGCGCTGGAAGTGGACCGAGCAGGAGGACCCGGAGAAGGTCGAGGCGGAGATCTGCGCGATCTTCCCGAAGAGCGAGTGGACGATGCTCTCGCACCGCGTCGTCTTCCACGGCCGCCGGATCTGCCATTCCCGCAAGCCCGCCTGCGGGGCCTGCCCGATCGCACCGCTCTGCCCGTCCTACGGGGAGGGCGAGACCGACCCGGAGAAGGCGGCGAAGCTCCTGAAGTACGAGAAGGGCGGCCAGCCCGGCCAACGCCTGACCCCACCCCCGGACTACCCGGGCCTGCCGGCGCCTGCCAAATCCAGCCCCGCCGGCGTTTGAGGCGCGGGGTCCGGGGCGGAGCCCCGGCAGCGGAGCCGCACCCGCAAGGAACGAATCGCTACCCGCGCCGCGTTTGGCGGTGTGTGGGGGACCACGGACAGGGGTGCCTATGACAGAGGCCACGCAGAACCGCAGGGCGGGCACCGCATTGCCCGGCGCAGCCACCGCGCACGGGGCCCCGTACGACACCGGAAGCGGCCGGCGCGGAAGCATCGAGCTGCGCACCCACGGCCTGCCCGACTGGCTGGACCCCGTCGTCGAGGCGGCCCGGACGGTCCGGCCCACCCAGCTCAGCCGGTTCCTGCCGCCGGAGGACGGCCGCGGCCGCCAGTCCGCCGTGCTGATCCTCTTCGGCGAGGGCCCCCGGGGCCCCGAGCTGCTGCTGATGGAGCGCGCCGGCACCCTGCGCTCGCACCCCGGCCAGCCGTCCTTCCCGGGCGGCGCCCTCGACCCCGAGGACGGCGACCCGCACACCACCGGCCCGCTGCGCGCCGCGCTGCGCGAGGCCGAGGAGGAGACCGGTCTGGATCCGGCCGGGGTCCAGCTCTTCGGGGTGCTGCCGCCGCTCTACATCCCGGTCAGCGAGTTCGTCGTGACCCCGGTGCTCGGCTGGTGGCGCGACCCCAGTCCGGTCGGCGTGGTCGACCCGGCCGAGACCGCCCGGGTCTTCACGGTGCCCGTGGCCGATCTCACGGACCCCGGGCACCGGGTCACCGTCGTGCACCCCGGCGGCTTCCAGGGCCCGGCCTTCACCGTGGAATCGGCTCTGGTCTGGGGTTTCACCGCCGGAGTGATCGACCGGATCCTGCACTTCGCCGGCTGGGAACGCCCCTGGGACCGGTCCCGGGAAGTCCCGCTCGACTGGCGCGCATGAGACGGTGACCCCTGTGAACGTGCTGGACATCTTGTTGCTGCTCGCCGCCGTGTGGTTCGCGATCGTCGGCTACCGACAGGGGTTCGTCGTCGGCATCCTGTCGGTGATCGGCTTCCTCGGCGGTGGTCTCGTCGCCGTGTCCCTGCTGCCCCTGATCTGGGACCGGGTCACCGACAACGGCACCCAGGTGTCCACCACGGTCGTCGTCATCGCCGTGGTCGTGATCATCATCTGTGCCTCGATCGGCCAGGCCCTGACCACCCACCTGGGCAACAAGCTCCGGCGCCACATCACGTGGTCCCCTGCCCGCGCGCTCGACGCGACGGGTGGCGCCCTGGTGAACGTGGTCGCGATGCTGCTGGTGGCCTGGCTCATCGGGTCCGCGCTCGCCGGTACGTCACTTCCCACGCTGGGCAAGGAAGTCCGCAACTCCAAGGTGCTCCTCGGTGTCTCCCGGGTGCTCCCGGAGCAGGCGAACACCTGGTTCTCGGACTTCAGTTCCACCCTGGCCCGCAACGGCTTCCCGCAGGTCTTCAGCCCGTTCTCCAACGAGCCGATCACCGAGGTCCAGCCGCCGGACCCGCAGCTCGCGCGCAGCCCCGTGGCCCAGTACGCCAAGCAGTCGATCGTGAAGGTCGTCGGCACGGCTCCCGCGTGCAGCAAGGTGCTGGAAGGCACCGGCTTCGTCTTCGCCCCGGGCAAGGTGATGACCAACGCGCACGTGGTCGGCGGGGTCGGCGAACCGACCGTGCAGGTCGGCGGCGAGGGCAAGCTCTACGACGGCAAGGTCGTGCTCTACGACTGGGAGCGCGACATCGCCGTCCTGGACGTGCCCAAGCTGAAGGCGCCGGCGCTGGAGTTCACCGACAAGGACGCGGCGGGCGGCAGTGACGCCATCGTCGCGGGCTTCCCGGAGAACGGCGCCTACGACGTCCGCTCGGCGCGCGTCCGCGGCCGGATCAACGCCAACGGCCCGGACATCTACCACCGCGGAACCGTGCGACGGGACGTCTACTCCCTGTACGCGACGGTCCGCCAGGGCAACTCCGGCGGCCCGCTGCTGACGCCCGAGGGCAAGGTGTACGGAGTGGTCTTCGCGAAGTCCCTCGACGACCCGAACACCGGTTACGCCCTCACCACGGACGAGATCCGCGACGACATCCGGATCGGCCAGACGGCGAACCGGCGGGTCGACAGCCAGGGCTGCGCCCTCTGAGTCCTGCGGGAGTGTGTGTGGGGCCCCGCGGCCCTGTCGGGCCCCGGAACCCCTGCCCGGGCGGAAACCCTGCCCGGGCCCTGCCTACGTACGCTGGTGCCTGAGCCGGGCGGAGACCCAGCGGGCCCGTCGGCGCAGGATGCGCGGAATCCCGAGTCTGGGGTCGTCGTGGCCTTCGCGGCCCTGCCCCCTGTGCGTGCCCGGCGTGACCGTCGAGCGGCGTTCGTGTGCGGTGTCACCGTAGTCGTGCGTCCAGCCCATACTCCGAGCTGTGCCCGGAGCCCAAGGTCGGTAATCGCCTTCGGGGCGGCCAATTGGCCTATGCGCCAGGCAATTGAATGCTTGTCATATAAGCGACTGTCTCGCTCAGCGGTCCGGCTCGGGATCCTTCAGCCAGTTGACCAGCTCGGTCGAGAACGCCGCCGGGTCCTCCTCGTGCGGGAAGTGCCCGAGCCCGTCGAAGAGCCGCCAGCGGTACGGGGCTTCGACGTACTGCCCGGACCCCGCGGCGCTCCGCGTACGCATCACCGGATCGAGCGAGCCGTGCAGGTGCAGTGTCGGCACCCGCACCGGCCGCTTCATGCGCCGGTTGAACTGCAGGCCGTCGGGCCGGGCCATGGACCGCATCATCCAGCGGTACGGCTCGACCGAGCAGTGCGCGGTGGAGGGGATGCACATCGCGCGCTGGTACACCGCGACGTCGTCCTCCTCGGGGAGCCGGGGGCCCGACCAGTCGCGGATCAGTTCGCCGACGAGCGCCCCGTCGTCGGCGACGAGCCGGCGCTCGGGCACGAACGGCCGCTGGAAGCCCCAGATGTGCGAGCCGGCGCGGGTCTGTCCGAAGTCGGACAGCATCGCGGAGCGCCACCGGCGCGGGTGCGGCATCGAGGACACCACCAGCCGGCGCACCAGCTTGGGCCGCATCACCGCCGCCGTCCAGGCGAGGTAGCCGCCCAGATCGTGCCCGACGAGGGCGGCGTCGGGTTCGCCGAGGGACCGTACGACCCCCGTGATGTCGAGCGCCAGGTTGGCCGGGTCGTAGCCGCGCGGGGTGCGGTCGCTGCCGCCCACGCCGCGCAGGTCCATCGCGACCGCCCGGTAGCCCGCGTCGGCCAGTGCGGTCATCTGGTGCCGCCACGTCCACCAGAACTGCGGGAAGCCGTGCAGGAGCAGCACCAGCGGCCCGTCACCCAGCTCGGCGACGTGGAACCGCGCCCCGTTGGCCGCGACGTCCCGGTGCGTCACTTCTCGCCCGCCGGGGATGGCGATCCGGACCGCGGTGGCGGCGGTGGGGGGCGTACCGAACGTGCCGGAATCGGACGAGGGGGCTGTCATGAAGACGAGCGTGCCACACCCACGGCGTTGTCACTGACCGACCGGGCGTGGGGCTTGACGGTGCCGACGAGGGCCGCCGTCTCCTTGACCGAGGCGATGGTCTTCACCGGGGGCTTGATCTTCTTGAACTTCGCCATGGCGATCAGCCCGATCACGCCCGCGAGCAGCCAGAACGCCACACCGACGATCAGGAAGGACCAGGCCAGCCCGAGCCCGAGGTTGTGGATCCCGTACGCCGCGGCGAAGCTCAGCACCGGCAGCGAGAAGAGGAGGAGCACGCCGGCGACGATGGCGGCGCCGCTGCCGATGCCCGCGCGCTTGACGTCCTGCTTGATCTCCACCTTGGCGAGGGCGATCTCGTCGTGCACCAGGGCGGACATCTCGGCGGTGGCCGAGGCGACCAGCTGGCCGAGTGTGCGCTCGGCTCCTGGGGCCCCTTGGTCCACTGCGCTCATCGCTCTCTCCCTCTGTCGTCCGACTGCGACGGCTGTCCTGTCGTCAGGTCAGATCATGCCGGACGGCCGCCGTCGGCGCTGGACCCGCCCGGAGCTTCGGCCGCGGCGACCGCGGCCTCTTCCGCCTTGCGCAGGTGCTCCGCGGCCCTGGCCTCGTAGATCTTCGCCATCCGCAGGTGGTAGTCCGGCTTGTCCTGCTCGTAGATGTCGGGGATGCCGTCGAGGTCGTCGTCGCGCTCCTCGTCCTCGATGAGCGCCTTGTACTTCCGGTTGCGCATCTTCAGCAGGACGCATGCGAAGACGGCGGCGATGAGCGAGCCGATCAGCACGGCGGCCTTGATCTCGTCGGTGAGGACGGGGTCGTCGGTGAAGGCGAGCTCGCCGATCAGGAGTGAGACGGTGAAGCCGATGCCGGCGAGCGAGGCGACGGCGAAGACGTCCGGCCAGGCGAGGTCGTCATTGAGCTCTGCCTTGGTGAAGCGGGCGGCGAGCCAGGTGCCGCCGAAGATGCCGAGCGTCTTGCCGACGACGAGGCCGAGGACCACGCCGAGGGGCTCGGGCCGGGTGAAGACCTGGCCGATGGACTCGTCGGAGAGGGAGACGCCGGCCGAGAACAGGGCGAAGAGCGGGACGGCCAGACCGGCCGAGAGGGGCCGGACCATGTGCTCGATGTGCTCGCCGGGGGAGTGCTGCTCGCCCTCCTTGCGGTGGCAGCGCAGCATCAGGCCCATGGCGACACCGGCGATCGTGGCGTGGACGCCGCTGTTGTACATCAGGCCCCAGATGACCAGGGCGAGCGGCACGTAGACGTACCAGCCGCGCACGCCTCCGCGGAGCAGGAACCAGAAGAGGACCAGGCCGGCGACGGCGCCGCCGAGCGCCAGGAAGTTGATCTCGCTGGTGAAGAACACCGCGATGATCATGATGGCGAACAGGTCGTCGACGACGGCCAGGGTCAGCAGGAACGCGCGCAGGGCGGACGGCAGCGAGGTGCCGATGACGGCGAGGACGGCGAGGGCGAAGGCGATGTCGGTGGCGGTCGGGACCGCCCAGCCGTCCGTCGAGCCGTTGCCGAGCACGTTGGTCAGTACGTAGACCAGCGCGGGTACGGCCATGCCGCAGATCGCGGCGATCACCGGGAGCGCGGCCGCCTTGGCGTCGCGCAGGTCGCCCGCGACGAGCTCGCGCTTGAGCTCGATGCCGGCGACGAAGAAGAAGATGGCGAGCAGGCCGTCGGCCGCCCAGTGCTGGAGCGAAAGGTCCAGGCCGAGGGAGGCGGGCCCGATGTGGAAGGAGCGGACGCTGTCGTAGCTCGCCGAGATGGCGGGCACGTTCGCCCAGATGAGTGCGGCGATCGCGGCCACGAGGAGGAGGACGCCGCCGACCGTCTCGGCGCGCAGGGCGTCGGCCACGAAGCGGCGCTCGGGTAGCGACAGGCGGCCGAGGAGCTTGCGGTTCTGACTGTCGGTGGGGGTGGGCGCGGCCACGGGTGGCACCTCCGGGGTGGGTTGGACGGCATGGCGAAGCACGTTGCCGACCAGACTTCCCGGCGCACCCTGTGGAGTAATTCTTTAACCGTCTAATACTTTACAGGGTGCACGCGTGGGCGTATCCGGCGATCGTCACTTTATGTGCGAAAAGGGCATCCGGCGCGGCGCGCCGGATGCCCCCTTTCACCGTGTCGTACGGCTACCGCCGGACGCTGCCTCAGTCCTCGCTGCCGGCGGCCGGCAGCTTGCTCTGGATCAGGTCCATGACCGAGGAGTCCGCGAGCGTGGTGACGTCACCGACCGCGCGGTTCTCGGCCACGTCGCGCAGCAGGCGGCGCATGATCTTGCCCGAGCGGGTCTTCGGCAGCTCCTGCACCGGCAGGATCCGCTTCGGCTTGGCGATCGGGCCGAGCGTGGCACCCACGTGGTTGCGCAGTTCCGCGACGAGGGTGTCGGTCTCGGAGGCGCTGCCGCGCAGGATGACGAAGGCCACGATGGCCTGGCCGGTGGTCTCGTCGTTCGCACCGACGACCGCCGCCTCGGCGACCGAGGGGTGCGAGACGAGCGCCGACTCCACCTCGGTGGTCGAGATGTTGTGGCCGGACACCAGCATCACGTCGTCGACGCGGCCGAGCAGCCAGATGTCGCCGTCCTCGTCCTTCTTGGCGCCGTCGCCCGCGAAGTACTTGCCCTCGAAGCGCGACCAGTACGTGTCGATGTAGCGCTGGTCGTCGCCCCAGATGGTGCGCAGCATGGAAGGCCACGGCTCGGTGAGGACCAGGTAGCCGCCTCCGCCGTTCGGGACCTCGTTCGCCTCGTCGTCCACGACGGTGGCGGCGATTCCGGGCAGCGCGCGCTGCGCGGAGCCGGGCTTGGTCTCGGTGACGCCGGGCAGCGGGGAGATCATCATCGCGCCGGTCTCGGTCTGCCACCACGTGTCCACGATCGGGCAGCGGTCGCCGCCGATGTGCTTGCGGTACCAGATCCAGGCCTCGGGGTTGATCGGCTCGCCGACCGAGCCCAGGACGCGCAGGCTCGACAGGTCGAACTTCGCGGGGATGTCGTCGCCCCACTTCATGAACGTGCGGATCGCGGTGGGCGCGGTGTAGAGGATGGTGACGCCGTACTTCTGCACGACCTCCCAGAACCGGCCCTGGTGCGGGGTGTCCGGCGTGCCCTCGTACATCACCTGGGTGGCGCCGTTGGCGAGCGGCCCGTAGACGATGTAGGAGTGCCCGGTCACCCAGCCGATGTCGGCGGTGCACCAGTAGACGTCGCTCTCCGGCTTCAGGTCGAACACCGCGTGGTGGGTGTACGAGGCCTGCGTGAGGTAGCCGCCGGAGGTGTGCAGGATGCCCTTGGGCTTACCCGTGGTCCCCGAGGTGTAGAGGATGAAGAGCGGGTGCTCGGCGTCGAAGGCCTGCGGTGCGTGCTCGGCGGACTGGCGCTCGACGATCTCGTGCCACCAGACGTCCCGGCCCTCGGTGAAGGCGGTGTCCTGGCCGGTGCGGCGCACCACGAGGACGTGCTCGACCTGCGGGCACTTGGCGACGGCCTCGTCGATGGCGGGCTTCAGGGCGGAGGGCTTGCCCCGGCGGTAGCCGCCGTCGGAGGTGATGACCAGCTTCGCGTCGGCGTCCTGGATGCGGGACGCGACGGCGTCGGCGGAGAAACCGCCGAAGACGACCGAGTGCGCGGCGCCGACGCGGGCGCACGCGAGCATCGCGACGACGGCCTCGGGGATCATCGGCAGGTAGACGGCGACCCGGTCGCCGGCCTCCACACCCAGCTCGGTCAGGGCGTTCGCGGCCTTGGAGACCTCGTCCTTGAGCTCGGCGTAGGTGATCGAGCGGCTGTCGCCGGGCTCGCCCTCGAAGTGGATGGCCACGCGGTCGCCGTTGCCGGCCTCGACGTGGCGGTCCACGCAGTTGTACGCGACGTTCAGCTTGCCGTCCGCGAACCACTTCGCGAAGGGCGGGTTGCTCCAGTCGAGCGTTTCGGTGGGCTCGGTGTCCCAGCTCAGCCGCCGCGCCTGCTCGGCCCAGAAGCCCAGCCGGTCCGCGTCGGCCCGTGCGTACGCAGCCTTTGTCACATTGGCGGCGGCGGCCAGATCGGCGGGCGGTGCGAACCGCCGCTCCTCCTTGAGCAGATTGGCCAGGCTTTCATTGCTCACGACGCATCTCCCTTTCCCAGGGTGTCCGTTGTGTCCCCGGTTGTGTCCCCGGGCATAGCTCATCAGTCAATGGCCCGGGTGACAAGAGGTTGCCGGGAATTGGTGTAGACCTATTACCGGTCCGGGCCCACGCACGAGTGGCCCCCTCCCGCCGCAGGGTGCGGGAAGGGGCCACTGAGTGGCACGGATACGGGAGGGTATCGGTTCAAAGCTCCCGCTCGGAGGGGTCTACCCGTTCGGCTGCTCAGCCGTTGAGCCGCTTGGCCGGTGAGCCCCTTGGTCGTTCAGCCGCTTGGCCGTTCAGCCGCGCAGCGCGCCCGCGCCGACGGTGTCGAAGACCCGGCAGTCGAAGAAGTCCTGCCCCTCCGACAGCAGGTACGCCTGCGCCTCGCCGACGTGGAAGTACATCCCGTGCAGCTCCAGCGTGCCCTCGGCGAGCCGCCGGGCCACCGATTCGTGCGCCCTCAGGTGCTCCAGCTGCTGCACCACATTGGTCAGGCACAGCTGCTCCACGGCGTCCGCCGGCAGCCGCCCGGAGATCCGCGCCCAGGCGTGATGACGGCTGGCCATCCGCTCCAGGCTCGGCAGCCCGTGCCGCAGCCACCGCCGCAGCGGGGTCATCGGCACCCCGGGCGCCGAGCTGAGCAGTGCCTGCATGGCCCCGCACCCCGAATGCCCGCACACGGTGATGCTGTCCACCTTCAGGACGTCCACGGCGTACTCGATGGCCGCCGCGACCGAATCGTCCGTGGACTCGGCCCCCGGGAGCGGGACGAGATTGCCGACGTTGCGCACCGTGAACAGGTCCCCGGGGCCGCTGGCCGTGATCATGCTGGTCACCAGGCGGGAGTCCGCACAGGTGAGGAAGAGCTGGGAGGGCCGCTGCCCCTCCCGGGCCAGCCGGGCCAGCTCCTCGCGGACGTGCGGAGCCGTGTCCCTCTGGAAGGCGCTGATCCCGTTGGCCAGTTGACCGGCGCCGCGCCCGCGGGCCGCCGCCGGCGCGGTGGCCGCGAGGGGCAGTGAGAGCGCGGCCGTGCTCGCGGCGGCCTCCGGGGCCGTACCGGAATCCGTGGCGCGGTGGTCGCAGTGGTTCTGCCACGGCGTCCAGGGACGGCAGCACTGGTGGTCCCCGCGCTGCGCACCCCGATGGGCGCGCTCCGCGAGCCGGGTCCACTCGGCCCGCGTCGGCTGGTCCGGCTGGTCCTGCTGCTCGGATCCGGAGATCCTGGCCCCGGCCCGGCCGGTAACCTCCAGCGAGCCCCCGTGCGCCAGATGGGAGTCCCGCCAGTCCTGGAGGGTCTCGTAGGCGGCGTGGTCCATGAACGAGCCGTCCAGTTCGATGACGGCGTGGCCGTTGCCCGGGATCTGGTTGAGCACCCGGCTCAGCCGCGGTACGGCGAGGAAGGTCAACTGCCCCCGCGCCCACACCCGGTGGACCCCGCTGTCCAGGTGCTCGACGGTGATCCGGGTCCGGGCCAGACGGTGCAGGGCCAGGGCGACGGCCATCGCGATGCCGATGGCGACGCCCTCCAGGACTCCGCCGAGCACCACGGCCACGATGGTCGTGGCGTAGACGAGGACCTCGCGGTGCCGGGTGACGGTGCGCAGGTGCGTGGCGCTCACCATCTGCACGCCGACCGCCATCACCAGTGCGGCGAGCGCGGCGAGCGGGATCAGGTCGAGGACCGGCACGAGCAGTCCGGCGGCGAGCAGGACCCAGAAGCCGTGCAGCATGGACGACCTCCGGCTGACGGCGCCGGACTTGACGTTGGCCACGCTGCGGACCGCGACGCCCGTGATGGGCAGTCCGCCCAGGGCGCCCGAGACGATGTTCGCCGCGCCCTGGCCGCGCAGTTCGCGGTTCAGGTCGGCCCGGGCGGGGCGCTTGCCCGTGGCGCGCTCGGAGGCGATCAGCTTGTCGGTGGCCACCGCCGAGAGCAGCGACTCCACACTGCCGACCAGGGTGATGGTCAGCACCGCGGCGATGATGCCCAGCACCGGACCCTCGGGCATCTCGGGCAGTGCGTGGCTGCGCCAGGACGGCAGGTCCACGCGGGGCAGGGAGAGCCCGGCGAGGGCCGCGACTGCCGTCGCGGTGGCGACGGCGGCGAGTGCGGCGGGCACCTTGCGCAGCGCCTTCCCCGCCCGGCCGGGGAGCCGGGGCCAGCCGAGCAGCACGACCAGCGTGAGCACGCTGATCCCGAGCGCGACGGGGTGCAGGTCGGCCAACTGGGCGGGAAGCCCCTGGACATTGGCCACGGCGGAGCTCTGCGGGGTGCCGCCGAGCACGATGTGCAGTTGCGCCAGGGCGATCGTCACGCCGATGCCCGCGAGCATGCCGTGGACGATGGCCGGGCTGACCATCAGCGCGGACCGGGCGGTCCGCAGCGCGGCGAGGCCGAGCTGGCAGCAGCCCGCGAGGACCGTGATGGCGCAGGTGGTGCGCCAGCCGTAGTGCTGGATCAACTCGGCGGTGACGACGGTGAGTCCGGCAGCGGGGCCGCTCACCTGGAGGGGGGCTCCGCCGAGGCGTCCGGCCACGATCCCGCCGACAGCTGCGGCGACGAGCCCTGCCTGGAGCGGGGCTCCGGTGGCCAGGGCGATGCCGAGGGAGAGCGGCAGGGCGATCAGGAAGACGGCGATGGAGGCGGAGAGGTCGGCGGAGAGGTCGGAGGAGGCCCTCCCGACGGGGGGAGGGGAGGTGGTGGTGGGGGTGCTCGTCATAGGTCCCGTCTCCTCGGGGGAGGGGTGAAGCGGCGGGATTATCAACACTCGGTAAACGAACGGTAATGGAGAGTAAAGACCAGTGGTAGGTAATACGGGCAAATGGCCTAGAAATTAGCGCGCCCGAGTGAATAAGCATTTAGTACGGCTTGTCACACCTTCCTTAAAACGGACCGCGTGGGACGTTGCGGCGCGGAAGTCCTGCGACGGAACTGCGAGGGAAGAGGTGCGGCGGATGACTGCCACGACGAAGAGGGGCGCCACGAAGACGGGCGCCGCGAGGAAGGCCGCGTCGAAGACGATCGGCGGCGGTCTGGTCGCCACCGCGCTGGTTCTGGCAGTGGCCGGGTGCAGCACCTCGGAGCCCGCCGGCCGTCCGGCCCCCGGAGCCCAGCCGGCCAAGAAGGGCGCGGCCGCGCCGGAAGGCCCGGCCCCGGGGAGCGTCAAGAGGCTCATCGGGGACGGCTCGACCTCGTACACGGGCCTGCAGCCGAACGTACAGAAGGCGGAGAAGCTGAAGCCCGGCGAGAAGCCGCCGCAGTTCGTCGTCTATTCGTGGGACGGTGCGGGAGAGGACAGCCAGAAGCTCTTCTCGCACTTCCGTGAGGTGGGCAAGAAGTACAACGCCCGTATGACGTACTTCCTCAGCGGCGTGTACATGCTCCCGGAGGAGAAGCGTTCCCTCTACACGGCGCCCCAGCACTCCGCGGGCCGTTCCGACATCGGCTTCGGCGACCCCCAGGGCATCAAGGACACCGCCGAGCAGGTGCGCGGGGCCTGGCTGGAGGGCAACGAGATCGGCACCCACTTCAACGGCCACTTCTGCGGACCCGAGGGCGGTGTCGGGACCTGGTCCGTGGCGGAGTGGAAGAGCGAGATCAACCAGGCGAAGTCGTTCGTCAAGAACTGGAAGACGAACTCGCCCGCCCTCAAGGGCATGGAGGCGCTCCCGTTCGACTACGACAAGGAGATGATCGGGGCCCGCACCCCCTGCCTCGAAGGCCAGAAGAACTTCATGCTGGCGGCGAAGGAGATGGGCGGCTTCCGCTACGACTCCAGCGGCATCAGCAAGCAGATCTGGCCGAAGAAGACGGACGGCCTCTGGGACATCCCGCTCCAGCTGGTCCCCATGCCGGGCCGCGCCTTCGAAACGCTCAGCATGGACTACAACTACCTGGTCAACCAGTCCGGTACGACCACACAGGGCGACCCCTCCCAGCACGCGTACTGGGGCGAGCAGATGCGCGACGGCCTGGTCAAGGCCTTCGAGCGGACCTACCAGGGCAACCGCGCGCCGCTGATCATCGGCAACCACTTCGAATCCTGGAACGGCGGCACCTACATGCGTGCCGTCGAGGACTCCATCAAGACCATGTGCACGCAGAAGGAGGTCCGCTGCGTGCCCTTCCGCGAGCTGGTGGACTGGCTGGACGCCCAGGACCCGAAGGCCCTGGAGTGGATGCGCACCCTGGACGTCGGCGAGGCGCCCAAGGCGGGCTGGAACACCTTCCTGACGGCGGGGCCGCCGGCCAAACCGGCCGCCCCCGCCGGGGTCAAGCCGGCTGAGGAGCCGGCAGAAGCGAGTCAGAACGAGGAGTGAGCAGCTCCCGTAGGACGAAACCGGGGTCGACCTGCGCCGCCAGGTCGACCCCGGTCTTCGCGTTGCCCCAGCTCTCCGCGTTGCGCAGGTGGAAGTGGACCATCTGCTCGGTGTACCGCTCCCAGTCGCGGTGCGCGTAGGAGTCGTCCGCGGCGTCCTGGAGCGCCTGCAGGGCCAGCCGGTTGGTGGCCTCCAGCAGCTCGAAGGCGGCCGGTCGGCCCTTCTCCATCGCCCGCACCCAGTCCGACTGCCCGACGGTGACCAGCAGGTCCTCGCCGGCCTCGTCCTGGAGGAACTCGATGTCCTCCGGGCCCTGCACCTTGTTGCCGACGACCTTGAGCGTGATCCCGAAGTCCCGCGCGTACTCCTTGTACTGGCGGTAGACGGAGATGCCCTTGCGGGTCGGTTCGGCGACCAGGAAGGTCACGTCGAAGCGGGTGAACATGCCGGAGGCGAAGGAGTCCGAACCGGCCGTCATGTCGACGACCACGTACTCGTCCGGGCCGTCGGCGAGGTGGTTGAGGCAGAGCTCGACCGCGCCGACCTTGGAGTGGTAGCAGGCCACGCCCAGATCGGACTCGGTGAACGGCCCCGTCGCCATCAGCCGCACGGGCTCGCCGTCGAGGGTCAGGGTGCGCGCGCAGGCGTCGTAGACGGGGTTGTCCTCGTCGACCCGCAGCAGCCGGGAGCCGGTGCCGGGCGGAGTCGTCTTGATCATGGTGTCGGCGGAGGCGATGCGCGGGTTGGAGCCCCGCAGGTAGTCCTTGATGAGGGGCAGGTGCGCGCCCAGCGCGGGCAGCGAGGCCGCGTCGTCCTCGCTGAGTCCGAGGGCGGTGCCCAGGTGCTGGTTGATGTCGGCGTCCACCGCGACGACACGGGCTTCATTGGAGGCGAGGTGGCGGATGAAAAGGGAGGACAGCGTGGTCTTGCCGCTGCCGCCCTTCCCCACGAAAGCGATCTTCATGTTCACGAAGGGTAGTGGGTCGGTGGCTTTGTGTTGTATGCCTGAGTGAAGAAGACCACTCCAAGGAGGGGTCGGTGCTATGGGGGAGCAGTGCGTAGGCTCCTTACTTATGAGTAGCGCCTCTGCTTCCGCCGCCTCGGCCTCTTCTGGAGCCGCCGCCGCCGATCCGCTCGCCCCGCTGGCCGGTCTGCCGGGCGTCGCCGAGTCCGTGGATTCCGTACGCAAGGCCGTGGACCGGGTCTACGGCCACCGCGTCATGCGCCGCCGCGCCGGGGAGATCACCTCGGAGGCCGCACTGCGCGCGGCCCGCGGCAGCGCCGCGCTGTCCGGGGCCGACTGGGCGCTGGAGGAGGTCCGCCGCCGGAGCGACTTCGGCTCGGAGCCGCAGGCGCGCACGGTGGGCGCCGCCCTGCGCCTGACGGCGGAGGCGGGCCAGCTGCTGAGCATCTGGCGCCAGTCGCCGCTACGGGTCCTGGCGCGGCTCCACCTGGTGGCCTCGGGCTCCACGGCCGACGGCGACGTGGTCGGCCGGCCCCGGCTGGCCGGAGAGCCGGTGGACGAGCCGCTGATCGACCTGCCCCTGCCCGACGCGCAGGAGGTGGCGGGCCGGCTGGACGGGCTCTCCCGCCTGATCATCGCGGGCGGTTCCGCTCCGGCGCTGATCACGGCGGCGGTGGTGCACGGCGAGCTGCTCGCGCTGCGTCCGTTCGGCTCGTACAACGGCCTGGTGGCGCGGACGGCGGAGCGGATCGTGCTGATCAACAGCGGGCTGGACCCGAAGGCGATCTGTCCGGCGGAGGTCGGCCACGCGGAACAGGGCCGGGAGGCCTACGTGGAGGCCTTCAAGGGCTACGTCTCCGGAACTGCGGAGGGAATGTCCGCCTGGATCGCGCACTGCGGCCGGGCGGTCGAGCTCGGGGTCCGCGAGTCGACGGCGGTCTGCGAGGCGCTCCAGCGCGGCGCGGCCTGACGGGGGCGAGGCTCTCCGGGGTCGGTTCCGGCCCCGGCTCCGGCCTCGGCCCCGGCTCCGGCCTCGGGCCCGGTTTCGGGCCCGGACATGGGTTGCGGCGACACCGTACTGCTCTGGTGTCGCCGCTGGCATTTACGCCCAGTTACCAAGCGTCCTCGAAGTTTGCCCATCAGGTCGGGAGCTTTGCCCGTCACCTGGTGCGGCTGGCCCGTAATCGACGGGTCGACGTCGCGTGGGTGCTCGGCGTTCATGCGATCTTGCTTCGGTCCGTGGGCCATACTGCGTTTTAAAGATGATCCTCTCGGATGTTCTTTGGTCTCGCGGGCCTTGACTCCTTTGTACTCCGCTTCGGGGTGGAGCGAAACCCCTGGCCGCATTTCTTTGCTTTCCGGTGCGATTCCGGATGTATCGGACGCCCGGTGTTCGCGCAGGTCAGCGGGGCGCGGCGGCGGCCAGGGCGCGCCGCCGACTCGCGTACCAGACCAGCCCGGCGGTGGCCGCGGCCGCGCCCACCGCTGCTGCGGCGACCAGTGCCGGCCGCGTCGGCATCGACAGTCCCGGCAGCCGCTGCTTCAGCCGTACCGGCCGGTTGAACACCAGCACCGGCCACTCGCGCGCCACCGCCTCCCGCCGCAGTGCCCGGTCGGGGTTGACCGCGTGCGGGTGCCCGACCGCCTCGAGCATCGGGACGTCGGTGACCGAGTCGCTGTACGCGTAGCAGCGCGAGAGGTCGTACCCCTCGGACTCCGCGAGTTCCCGTACGGCCTCCGCCTTGGTGGGGCCGTAGGCGTAGTACTCGATCTCGCCGGTGAAGCAGCCGTCCTCGCCCACGACCATCCGCGTGGCGACGACCCGGTCGGCGCCGAGCATCTCGCCGATGGGTTCGACGACCTCGGCTCCGGAGGTGGACACGATCACCACGTCGCGGCCCGCGGTGTGGTGGGCCTCGATGAGGGAGGCGGCCTCGTCGTAGATCAGCGGGTCGATGAGGTCGTGCAGGGTCTCGGCGACGATCTCCCGGACCTGCTGCACGTTCCACCCCTTGCAGAGGGCGGACAGGTACTCCCGCATCCGTTCCATCTGATCGTGGTCGGCGCCGCCGGCCAGATAGATGAACTGCGTGTAGGCGGTGCGCAGCACGGCCCTTCGGTTGATCAGGCCGCCCTGGTAGAAGGACTTGCTGAACGTCAGAGTGCTCGACTTCGCAATGACCGTCTTGTCCAGGTCGAAGAAGGCTGCGGTGCGAGGCAAGGAGTGCGGCAAGGGCTGATTTTCCACGACCCGAGCATATGCGCCCACCATTCGGCGTAAAGTGCGGCGCGTGGGTTTGCCTGAGAAGGCTCTCGGGTACACCATGGAAGTCACGGATCGTTCGCGACCGTGCTAACCCGGTCTGGCTCCTCCCCCCCCGAGTCGGACCGTGGGGACGACCCCCGCTCTCCCCCCCGGCGGGGGTCGTCGCATGTCCGGACGCGGTTCGCGTCCCTGCTTTCGACCCCAAGTGATCATTCCTCGGGCCTCCTCGTCTTTGAGGGGTCCGTGCGTCGAAGGCCCTCACTTCCCCGAACTCGTCACGCTGTGTAGTTGTTCCGGCGCGCTCTGAAACTCACCTGTTGGGGTGAGCGGGTTATTCACAATGGGGCGGCTGTCCACGGTTTTCGAGCAAGATCCACTTCTTTTTCCCGATCCCGTCACGGTGATTCCGGCCGCGAAGTCCGCGGCGCTGGATTTGCGGTGAGAAGGAGGCGGAGATCGTGGCTGGATCGAAGTCGTGTGAAGTCCGGGATCTCGCGGTGGCGGGCGGGGGCAGGCTGAATCCTGGGGCTGGCGGGCCTGTGCCCGCCGGTGGACGGCCGCTGATCATCACGGAGGACCCCCTGCTGCTCGACGACCTGCTGCGGCTGTGCGCCGCAGCGGGGGCCGAGCCACATGTGCACCACGCGGTGCCCGAGCAAAGCGGAGCCGATCGTGAGGACGGCGACGGGAGTGGCGGGGGCGCCTCGGGAGCCGCGGGCGTCGCGGGTGCTGCCGGGGTCGCGGGGGTCGGCTGGGAATCGGCGCCGCTCGTGCTGGTCGGCGACGACGCCGCCCGGCGGGTGCGCGGCGCACCCCGGCGGGACGGGGTCTTCCTCGTCGGCCGGGATCTGGACGACCCCCACGTATGGCAGCGGGCGCTGGAGATCGGCGCCGAGGAGGTGCTGACCCTCCCCGACGCCGAGAGCCGGCTCGTCGACCGGATCGCCGATGTGGTGGAGGGGGCCGGGCGGCCCGCCCTCACGGTCGGGGTGATCGGGGGCAGCGGCGGAGCCGGAGCCTCCACCCTCGCCTGCGCCCTGGCCCTGCGGGCCGCCCGGGCCGGCGAGCGGACCATCCTCATCGACGGCGACCCCCTCGGCGGCGGCATGGACGTCCTCCTCGGAGGCGAAGCCGCCGAAGGACTGCGCTGGCCCGACTTCGCCGCCTCGCGCGGCCGGGTCGGCGCCGGAGCCCTCGCCGAATCCCTGCCCGAACTGCACGCCCTGAGGGTGCTCAGCTGGGACCGCGGGGAGCGGGTGGTGGTGCCGCCCGCGGCGATGCGCTCCGTGGTGGCCGCCGCGCGGCGCCGGGGCGGGGTCGTCGTGGTCGACCTGCCGCGCCGGGTCGACGAAGCCGTGGCCGAGGTGATCGCGCAGCTGGACCTGGTGCTGATGGTGGTGCGGGGAGAGCTGCGGGCGGTGGCCGCCGCCGGCCGGGTGTCCGCCGGAGTCCGCATGGTGGCCCGCGACGTCCGCGTGGTCGTACGGGGCCCCGCGCCCGGCGGACTCGACGCCGAGGCCGTCGCCGGACTGCTGGGGGTGCCGCTGGCCGGTGAAGTGCCGGTCGAGGTGGGGCTCCCGGGCCGGGTGGCCGAGGGCGAGCCCCCGGGAGCGTACGGCCGGGGCGCTCTGGCCCGCTTCTGCGACGGCTTCTGGCAGCGCGCGCTCGGCTCCGCCCAGGGGGTGTCGGCATGAGCGCCGTACTCCTCGACGCGGTGCGCCAGAGCCTCGCCGAGAGCGGGGCGGAGCCCACCCCGGCGCGGGTGGCCGCAGCCCTGCGGGCACAAGGCCGGCTGCTGGGCGACGCGGAAGTGCTCGGCGTCGCCGCGGAACTGAGGTCCGAACTGGTCGGCGCCGGCCCGCTGGAGGCGCTCCTCGCCGACCCCGAGGTCACCGACGTCCTGGTGGCGGCCCCCGACCGGGTGTGGGTGGACCGCGGCGGCGGGCTGGAGCTGACCGGGGTGACCTTCGCCGACGCCGCCGCCGTGCGCAGGCTCGCTCAGCGGCTCGCCGCCGTCGCCGGGCGCCGGCTCGACGACGCCCGGCCCTGGGTCGACGCCCGGATGCCCGACGGCACCCGGTTGCACGCCGTACTTCCTCCGGTGGCCGTCGGCTCGGCCTGCCTGTCCCTGCGGGTGGTGCGGCCGCGCGCCTTCACGCTGGAGGAGCTGGTCGCGGCGGGGACGCTGCCGCCCGGCGGGCAGCGGCTGCTGCGGGACATGGTGCGGGCCCGGCTGTCCTTTTTGGTCTCGGGCGGCACTGGCACCGGCAAGACCACGCTGCTCAGCGCCCTGCTCGGGCTGGTCGGCCCCGGGGAGCGGATCGTGCTCGCCGAGGACTCGGCCGAGCTGCGGCCCGACCATCCGCACGTGGTGCGGCTCGAGACCCGGCCGGCCAACCAGGAGGGCGCCGGTCAGGTCACCCTCGCCGACCTGGTCCGCCAGGCACTGCGGATGAGGCCGGACCGCCTCGTCGTCGGTGAGGTCCGCGGCGCCGAGGTCGCCGACCTGCTGGCCGCCCTCAACACGGGGCACGAAGGCGGCTGTGGCACGGTCCACGCGAATGCCGCCGCCCATGTGCCGGCCCGGCTGGAGGCCCTCGGGACGGCCGCCGGGCTGGACCGGGCCGCCCTGCACAGCCAGTTGGCGGCTGCCCTGACCCTGGTGGTCCACCTCGTACGGGACCGGGCCGGCCGGCGCCGGGTCGCCGAGGTGCACGTCCTGGAGCGGGACCCGGCCGGGCTCGTGGTCACCGTGCCGGCGCTGCGCTGGGGCGCCCGGGGGTTCGTACGGGACCGGGGCTGGGAGCGGCTGCGCCCGCTGCTCGCCGGTGCCCGGTGAGCGCCGGGGCGGTGGCGGCGCTGCCGGTGTTCGCCGGGGTGCTGTGCGCCGGAGCGGCCGCCTGGGCGCTCGCGGGGGCCGACCGGGTGCCCCGGCGGGCCAGGGCGGTACTGGCCGGGGCGGGGCCGCCGGTAGCGGCCGGACCGGCGCCCTGGGAGCACCTGGTGGCCGGGGCCCGGGTCCGGGCCGCGCGCAGCCGGGAGTGGGCCTGCCTCGGCGCCGGGCTGGCGCTCGCACTGCTGGGCGGGTCGGTGATCCCGCTGCTCGCGGGGGCGGCGGCGGTGCCGCTGGTGCGCCGGTGGCTGCGGGCCGGGGAGCGGGCGCGGGCCCGGACGGCGCGGGCCGCCGAAGTGGTGGCCCTGTGCGGAGCGGTGGTGGGCGAGCTGCGCGCCGGTGCGCAGCCCGGCCGGGCGCTGACCGAGGCGATGCGCCGGACGGTGTCCGGCCCCGGCGGGCCGGGAGTCGCGGAGGTCGGGGTCCTGGCGGCCGCCGCCTTCGGAGGGGATGTGTCCGCAGCACTGCGGCAGGCGGCGCGGGAGCCCGGCGCGGAGGGGCTGGCGGCGATGGCGGCCTGCTGGCGGGTCTCGGTGGACGGCGGTGCCGGGCTGGCCGCCGGACTGGACCGGCTGGAAGGGGCCCTGCGGGCCGAGCGGGACCGGGAGGAATCACTGCGCGCCCAGCTCACGGGAGCCCGGTCGACGACGGCGGTGCTCGCCCTGCTCCCGGCGGTCGGTCTGCTGATCGGCACCGGGCTGGGGGCCGATCCGCTGCGGGTGCTCCTGCACACGCCGGTGGGGTGGGGCTGCCTGCTGGCGGGCTCGGTGCTGGAGGGGCTGGGGCTGCTGTGGTGCCGGCGGATCGTACGGGTGGGGGAGCGGTGATGGACGGCTTCGCCATCCACAGGCTGGGGACGGCCCTGTGCCTCGCGGCAGGGGCGCTGTGGGCGGCGTCGGCGGTCGCCGCGCGCATCCGGGCGCGGGCGGCCCGGCGCCGGCTCACCCGGCTGCTCTCGGTGGAGGCGGCGCGCAGGCGGCCGCCGGCCGGGCCCCGGCTGCGGGCGGTGGTGACGGCCTGGGCCGGGCCGGCCGGAGCGCTGGCGGCGGCCTGGCTGCTGATCGGCGGACTCGCGGGCGCGGTGGCCGGCTGCGCGGCGGGCTTCGCGGTCCGCAGGTGGCTCGCACGGCGACGGCCGGCAAGGGGGGCGGACCTCGGGGAGGCGGAGCGCCAGCTGCCTTTCGCCGCAGACCTGTTGGCCGCGTGCCTGGCGGCCGGAGCCGGGCCGGTGGACGCCGCCGAGGCGGTGGGGGAGTCGCTGGGCGGCCCGGTGGGCGAACGGCTCGCGATGGCCGGGGCGGAGCTGCGGCTCGGCGGGGAACCGGGCGCCGCGTGGGGGAGGTTGGCGGAGATACCGGGAGCGCGGGCCCTGGCCGAATGCCTGGAGCGCTCCGCACGTACGGGGGCGCCCGCCGCGGAACCGGTGTCCCGGCTCGCCTCGACGCTCCGGGCGGACCGCGCCCGCCGGGCGGGAGCCCGGGCGCAGCGGGCGGCGGTCCTCGTCACCGCACCGGTGGGCCTGTGTTTCCTCCCCGCCTTCCTAGCGCTGGGAGTGGCACCGGTGGTGATCGGAATGGCCTCCGGCCTCCTCTCCGCGGGCTGAAGGGTCGGCTGGAGGGCCACTGGAGGGCCTGCTGAGGAGTCACCGGAACGACTGCTGAGGGGTCATCTGAAGAGCCGTCGGAATGGCCGACCGAATTGGCCACCTGAAATGACCATCTGACATCCGAGATACGAGATCTGAGATCACGTCAAAAAGCTGAATCAACCGGAGGTTGTCATGTCGATCATCTGGATTCGCGTGCGGGCGGCAATGGCGGGACTGGTGGGACGGAAGGGGCGTGGGGGTGACGCGGGAATGTCGACATCCGAATACGCCATGGGCACGATCGCGGCGTGTGCGTTCGCGGCCGTTCTGTACAGGGTGGTGACGAGTGAACTGGTCTCGACAGCACTTCAGTCGACCATCGGGAAGGCACTCGATGCGCCGTTCTGAGTGCGCCTCTGAGCGCCGTTCTGACCGCGGATATGTGACGGCGGAGGCGGCCCTGGTGATTCCGGCGCTGGTGCTGTTCGCGGCACTGCTGGTGTGGGCGCTGATGGCGGCAGCCGCGCAGATCCGCTGTGTGGACGCCGCTCGGGCCGGTGCCCGGGCGGCGGCCAGGTCGGAGCCGGCGGGCGCGGCGGTGGCGGCAGCCGTGGCCGCCGCCCCGCCCGGGGCGCGGGTGGAGCTCTCGCGGACGGGTGACCTGTGGCGGGTCCGTGTCTCGGCTCCCGCTCCGGGACCGGCCGCGCTGCCGGTCCGCCTCACCGCCCTGGCCGCCGCCCTGGCCGAGGACACCGTGGGGCCGCCGCCGTGACCGGGACGTGTGCGGGCGCCCGGGACCGGGGGTCGGCCACGGTGTGGGGGGTCGTGGTGGCGACCGTGCTGGTGGCGGTGTTCGGCGGGGTGCTCCTGCTCGGGCAGGCGGTGGTCTCCCGGCACCGTGCAGCGGCGGCGGCCGACCTGGCCGCCCTCGCGGCGGCCGCGAGCTGGGCCCACGGCCCGGCGGCCGCCTGCGCCACGGCGGTACGGGTGGCAGTGGCGCAGGGTGCGCGGGTCACCGGGTGCGCGGTGACGGGAGAGGTCGCGGAGGTCACCGCCCGCGCCCCGACGGGCCCCTTCGGACCGGAGCTGAGCTCCCGCGCGGGCCCGCCCCTCACCGGGGAACCCCGGTGAGGGGGCGTCCACCGGGCCGGTCTCCAGGCCCCCGGGTCCCCCGGTTCCGCGGCCGTGCCGGGCCACGGCTGCCCGGCGGCCCGCCCGGGAGGGGCCGGGTGGGCCGGGGGACGGACGGGTGGTCCGGGCGCGGTCAGGGGGACGGGCAGGTGGTCGCGATGGGCTGACACGGTCCGGGCGGCGCCAAGGGCGATATCAAGCCAATCGCCGGAGGTCCCGCGAAGCCCGAGGTCCAGCTCGGTGCCCCTGGATCAGCGGCTCCGGCCCGGGGCACGGCCGGAAGGGTCCGGGCCCGGTGGGGGCCCTCCTGAGGGGCTCAGGAGGGCCGAGGAGGACTCAGGCGGGCGGGTCGGGAGTCGGGGATTCCGAGAGGAGGTGGGTGAGGAGGCGGACGGCGCCGCGCTTGTGCAGGGGGTCGTTGCCGTTGCCGCATTTGGGGGACTGGATGCAGGACGGGCAGCCGGCCTCGCATTCGCAGGCGGCGATCGCGTCGCGGGTCGCCGTCAGCCAGGCGCGGGCCGTGTGGAAGGCGCGCTCGGCGAAGCCCGCTCCGCCGGGGTGGCCGTCGTAGACGAAGACCGTCGGGAGGAGGGTGTCGGGATGCAGCGGGACGGAGACCCCGCCGATGTCCCAGCGGTCGCAGGTGGCGAAGAGCGGGAGCAGGCCGATGGAGGCGTGCTCGGCGGCGTGCAGGGCGCCGCCGAGGATCTCCGGGTTGATCCGGGCCTCGTCGAGCTGGTCCTCGGTGACCGTCCACCACACGGCCCGGGTGCGCAGGGTGCGGGGCGGGAGGTCCAGTTTGGCTTCGCCGAGCACCTCGCCGGTGATCAGTTTGCGGCGCAGGTAGGAGACGACCTGGTTGGTGACCTCCACGGAGCCGAAGCAGAGCCTGCCCCGGCCCCAGGGGATCTCCGTCTCGGTCTCCAGGACGGAGATGGCGGTCGTATCGCGGGCCGTGGTGGAGAACGGCGGATTCGCCTCCTCGACCAGCGCGACGGAGTCCTCCAGGTCCAGGTGCTTCACGAGGTACGTGCGGCCCTGGTGGAGGTGGACCGCCCCGTCGTGGACGGCGGTGTGGGAGGCCTCCTCGTCGACCGTGCCCAGCAGCCTGCCCGTGGCGGCCTCGACGATCTGGACCGGGCGTCCGCCGCCGCCCCGGATGTCGGTGAGGTCCGAAGCCCGTTCCCGGCGGGTCCAGTGCCAGGCCGTGGCCCGGCGGCGCAACAGTTTCGCCGCTTCGAGCTGGGGGAGGAGGTCGCGTGCCGCCGGGCCGAAGAGGTCGAGGTCGGGCTCCGTGAGCGGCAGCTCGGCCGCGGCCGCGCACAGGTGCGGGGCCAGGACGTACGGGTTGTCGGGGTCCAGGACCGTGGCCTCCACCGGCTGCTTGAAGAGGGCCTCGGGGTGGTGGACCAGGTAGGTGTCCAGCGGGTCGTCGCGGGCGATCAGGACGGCCAGCGCGCCGTGGCCCGAGCGTCCGGCCCGGCCGGCCTGCTGCCACAGGGAGGCGCGGGTGCCGGGGTAGCCGGTGATCAGGACGGCGTCGAGGCCGGAGACGTCCACGCCCAGCTCCAGGGCGGTCGTCGCGGCCAGCCCGAGCAGGTCCCCGGAGTGCAGGGCCCGCTCCAGGGCCCGGCGCTCCTCGGGCAGGTAGCCGCCTCGGTAGGCCGCGACCCGCCGGGGCAGCGAGCGGTCCACGGCGGCGAGCTTCTCCTGGGCGATGACCGCGATCAGCTCGGCGCCGCGCCGGGAGCGGACGAAGGCGACCGTGCGGACGCCCTGGACGACCAGGTCGGTGAGGAGATCGGCCGTCTCGGCGGTGGCCGTACGCCGTACGGGTGCGCCCCGCTCGCCCTTGAGGTCGGTCAGGGGCGGCTCCCACAGGGCGAAGACGACCTCGCCGCGCGGGGAGGCGTCGTCGGAGACCTCCACCACCGGCAGGCCGGTCAGCCGGGAGGCGGCGGTCGCCGGGTCGCTCGCGGTGGCGGAGGCCAGCAGGAACACGGGGTCGGAGCCGTAGCGGGCGCACAGCCGGCGCAGCCGCCGCAGGACCTGGGCGACGTGGGAGCCGAAGACGCCCCGGTAGGTGTGGCACTCGTCGATGACGACGTAGCGCAGGGACCGCAGGAAGGAGGACCAGCGCGGGTGGGCCGGGAGGATCCCGCGGTGCAGCATGTCGGGGTTGGTGAGGACGTAGTTGGCGTACTGGCGCACCCACTCGCGCTCCTCGACCGGGGTGTCCCCGTCGTACACGGCGGGCCGTACGGCGTTGCCGAGGGGGCCGGCCAGTTCCCGTACGGCGCGGCGCTGGTCGGCGGCCAGGGCCTTGGTCGGGGCCAGGTACAGGGCGGTCGCGCCCCGGCCGTTGGGCGCCTCGGCGCCGTCGGCGAGGGCCGAGAGCACGGGCGCGAGGTAGGCCAGCGATTTGCCCGAGGCGGTGCCCGTGGCGACGATCACGGACTCTCCGTCGAGGGCGTGCTCGGCGGCCGCGGCCTGGTGTTCCCACGGATGGTCGATCCCGGCTGCCTGAATCGCGGCTACGACATCAGTTCGGATGCGATCGGGCCAGACCGCATGACGACCCTCTCGAGGGGGCAAGTGCTCCGTATGGGTGATGCGCGCAGCCCGGGAAGGCCCCCGTGACAGCCGGTCCAGGACCGTGTCGGGGGTGGGTCTGATGTCCTCGGGTGCCGTGGGCGGACCGGGACGGTGAGTGTTGGCCATTGGAACCGAGTGTGTCACCGGCGTGCGGGACAATGGTCCGAAGGCGTCGTGCGCGCCTGCCGGTAAGTGATTGAATGCCATCGCGGCAGCCAATCCCTCGCCCACCTTCGGGTGGGGAGGCCCCTGGGGGGCGCCGCTCGATAGCAAGGTGCTGGAGGATCCGTGGACCTGTCCCTGTCGACTCGCACTGTCGGCGACCGTACGGTCGTGGAGGTCGGTGGCGAGATTGATGTGTATACCGCGCCCAAGCTGCGCGAGCAGTTGGTCGAGTTGGTGAACGACGGCAGCTACCACTTGGTTGTCGACATGGAGCGAGTGGACTTCCTCGACTCCACCGGGCTTGGTGTGCTCGTGGGAGGCCTCAAGCGCGTCCGCGCGCACGAGGGCTCGCTGCGTCTGGTGTGCAACCAGGAGCGCATCCTGAAGATCTTCCGAATCACCGGTCTCACCAAGGTGTTTCCGATCCACAACTCGGTGGAAGACGCCGTCAACGCCACCGACTGACGGCGCTCGGCGGCGAAACGGCCGAAGATGGAGCGGGGGGTACCGGGCCACAAGCGGTCCGGGCCCCTGTAAGGCACGCCCGTAGTCCGAGGGGGACGCGCATGGCCACCGTTGAACTGCGCTTCAGCGCCCAGCCCGAACACGTCCGGACGGCCCGCCTGGTCGCGGCCGCCGTGGCGCGGCGGGCCGGTGTGGAGGAAGCCGTCCTCGACGAGGTCCGCCTCGCCGTGGGCGAGGCCTGTTCGCGTGCCGTCGGACTGCATCGCACCAACGGGCTGACCGCGCCCGTCCGGGTGGTGCTGACCGAGGAGGAGAAGGTGTTCTCCATCGAGGTCAGCGACGAAGTACCCGGACCGGCCGGCGGTCCGTCTGCGGCCGTGCCCGGAATCGATGCCGTCCTGGACCCCGACATCGAGGGCGAGGACGAGATGGGCCTTGCCGTGATCAGCGGCCTGGTCGACGACGTCGACGTCATCAGCGGGGAGAACGGCGGGACCATCCGGATGAGCTGGCCCGTCTCGGGGGCCTCCGAACTGCCGTAACCGGCTGGAGCCGGATCGGTCGGAGCCGGATCGGCCGGCCGTGGACGGCCGCGGCCCGGTCGCCCCACCGCTTCGTGCCCGCCGGGTGGCTCTCGTGCCGCCCGGCGGGTTTTCGTGCTGCCCGGGTCCTCACGGGCCCCGGGAGGGCCCGGGGCTTCGTGCTGCCCGCCGGGTGCCCCTCGCGCCGGCTGGCGGGTTCTCTTGCTGCCCGGCGGGTTCTTGTCCCGTCCCGGGGGTTTCGTGGTTCCCGGCCGGTTTCCTGCCCCCGCCGGGCTTCGCGGCGGTCGGTTCCCGGAGTCCTGGCGTCCGGAGACGGGGGACCGGGCGGGTGCCGGTAAGGCGTCCGAGGCACCGGGCGAGTGGGCGCCGATGATGTTCCGCCGCGCGTGCCGACGTATCTTCTGATCTTATTCAGGCCCTGCCGAGCAGGGCCTTTCGTATGCCCGTAGATCCATTTCGTGATCGTTCTCCGCTGGTTCTCCGATGGTTTTCCGGATCGCTGATCAAGCGTCAATGCTTTTGCCCCGTTACCGCTTTCGAGGGTAATGGAGTGACCAGATCTATTGGTGAGGAGCAAGTGCGGGCCAATTCCGTTTCCTGCGTACTGTTTTGATCGGGTCCCGCTCCCTACAATCCGTCCACATCTTGAGCTCATCACGTCAAGGAGGACGAATGACGGGGCTCTTCACCCCTATCGCGCCCGGTCGCACTACTGACCTGGCATCCGCAGTACTCACGGATGACAATCGGCTCATCGTGATCATCATTGCGGCCGTTGCCATCGCCGCGCTCGTCGTCGCGCAGATCCTGGTCCGCCAGGTCCTCGCCGCCGACGAGGGAACCGACAAGATGAAGGAGATCGCCGCCGCCGTTCAGGAAGGCGCCAACGCCTACCTCGGCCGGCAGCTGCGCACGCTCGGCGTCTTCGCCGTCGTCGTGTTCTTCCTGCTGTTCCTGCTCCCCGCCGACGACTGGACGCAGCGGGCGGGACGTTCCGCCTTCTTCCTCGTCGGCGCCGTCTTCTCGGCCGCCACCGGCTACATCGGCATGCGCCTCGCGGTCCGTGCCAACGTCCGCGTCGCCGCCGCCGCGCGCGAGGCCACCCCCGCCGAGGGCGAGCCCGCCAAGGACCTGACCGAGGTCTCCCACAAGGCCATGCGGATCGCGTTCCGCACCGGCGGCGTGGTGGGCATGTTCACCGTCGGCCTCGGCCTGCTCGGCGCGTCCTGCGTCGTGCTCGTCTACGCCGCCGACGCGCCCAAGGTCCTGGAGGGCTTCGGCCTCGGTGCCGCGCTCATCGCGATGTTCATGCGTGTCGGAGGCGGCATCTTCACCAAGGCCGCCGACGTCGGCGCCGACCTGGTCGGCAAGGTCGAGCAGGGCATTCCGGAGGACGACCCGCGCAATGCCGCGACCATCGCCGACAACGTGGGCGACAACGTCGGAGACTGCGCGGGAATGGCCGCCGACCTCTTCGAGTCGTACGCCGTCACCCTGGTGGCGGCCCTCATCCTCGGCAAGGCCGCCTTCGGCGACCTGGGCCTGGCCTTCCCGCTGATCGTCCCCGCCATCGGGGTCGTCACCGCGATGATCGGCATCTTCGCGGTCTCCCCGCGGCGCACCGACCGCAGCGGAATGACCGCCATCAACCGCGGCTTCTTCATCTCCGCGGCCATCTCGCTGGTCCTCGTCGCGATCGCCGTCTACGCGTACCTGCCGGGCACCTACAAGGAGCTCCTCGGCGTCGAGGACGCCGCGATCTCCGGGCACTCCGGTGACCCGCGGATCCTGGCGCTGGTCGCCGTCGCCATCGGCATCGTGCTCGCGGCCCTGATCCAGCAGCTCACCGGCTACTTCACCGAGACCAACCGGCGTCCCGTCCGGGACATCGGCAAGTCCTCCCTGACGGGCGCCGCCACGGTGGTGCTCGCCGGCATCTCGGTCGGTCTGGAGTCCGCCGTCTACACGGCGCTGCTCATCGGCCTCGGCGTGTACGGGGCGTTCCTGCTCGGCGGCACCTCGATCATGCTGGCGCTCTTCGCCGTGGCACTGGCCGGCACCGGCCTGCTCACCACCGTCGGCGTCATCGTCGCCATGGACACCTTCGGCCCGGTCTCCGACAACGCCCAGGGCATCGCTGAGATGTCCGGGGACGTCGAGGGCGCCGGCGCGCAGGTGCTGACCGACCTGGACGCGGTGGGCAACACCACCAAGGCCATCACCAAGGGCATCGCCATCGCCACGGCCGTGCTCGCCGCGGCCGCGCTCTTCGGCTCGTACAACGACGCCATCGCGAACGCGGTCAGGGAGGTCGGCGTCAAGGTCGGCGGGGAGATGAACCTCAGCCTGGACATCGCGCAGCCCAACAACCTGGTCGGGCTGATCCTGGGCGCGGCCGTCGTGTTCCTGTTCTCCGGCCTCGCCATCAACGCCGTGTCCCGCTCGGCGGGCGCGGTGGTCTACGAGGTGCGCCGCCAGTTCCGGGAGCACCCCGGGATCATGGACTACACCGAGAAGCCCGAGTACGGGCGCGTCGTGGACATCTGCACCAAGGACGCGCTGCGCGAACTCGCCACGCCCGGGCTGCTCGCCGTCCTCACCCCGATCGCCGTCGGGTTCACGCTCGGCGTCGGAGCCCTCGGGTCCTTCCTCGCCGGCGCGATCGGCACCGGCACCCTGATGGCGGTCTTCCTCGCCAACTCCGGTGGCGCGTGGGACAACGCGAAGAAGCTCGTCGAGGACGGGCACCACGGCGGCAAGGGCAGCGCGGCCCACGAGGCCGTCGTCATCGGCGACACCGTCGGCGACCCGTTCAAGGACACCGCCGGTCCCGCCATCAACCCGCTGCTCAAGGTCATGAACCTGGTGGCCCTGCTGATCGCCCCCGCGATCGTGCAGTTCAGCTACGGCGACGACGCCAGCCCGGCCGTGCGGGCGATCGTGGCGATCCTCTCGATCGGCGTCATCGTCGGCGCGGTGTACATCTCCAAGCGCCGCGGCATCGCCGTGGGCGACGACGAGGCGGGCGAGGGCGCGCCCGCCGAGCGGGTGGGCCAGCAGGGCGACCCGGCAGCGGCGGTCTCTTCCTGAGACGGCCGTCGAGGGTCTGAACCGGCTCGGCCGGCTCGACTCGACCGTACGCCCGAACGGCGGACGGGGGGCGCGGACTGACGCGCCGTCCGTCCGCCTTTGCGTTTCCCGGATGGTGGGCGTGTATCTTCCGGGCCGAGAGCCTTCGAAGGGACCAATCCGGTGAACAAGAAGCTTGCGGCCGCGGTATCGGGCGCTGCGGTGCTGATGCTCGTCCTGTCCGGCTGCGGCGGGGACGACGGCGACAAGAAGACCGACGCCTGGGCCAAGAAGGTCTGCGACAGCTGGCAGCCAGAGCTCACGAAGATCGAGCAGGCGAACGCCGACATCAAGCGGGTGGCGACCGAGAGCAGCAAGCCCGAGGAGGTCCAGACGACCGACTCGGCGGCCTTCGGGACCATGTCCGAGTCGTACAAGGCGATGGGTACGGCCCTGACGAACGCGGGAGTTCCGCCCGTCAAGGACGGGGAGAAGACCCAGGCCGCCGCGGTCATGGGCTTCGAGTCGACGTCGGCGGGCTACACCGCCCTGAAGACGAAGATGGACGCCCTCGACGCCAAGGACCAGGGCAAGTTCGCCGAGGGCCTCAAGGAGGTCGCGGGCGGCCTGGAGGAAGCGACCAAGGGCGGTAAGGAAGCCCTTGACCAGCTCAAGGCGGGCGGGCTCGACAAGGCGATGAACGGTCAGAAGGGCTGCCAGGTGACGACTCCGTCGCCGGCGCAGTCCTAGGACGTGCCGCGCGCGCGGCCGGCTCGCCGGCAGCGCCGCACCCACCGGGGCGGCCGGGATCCTTCGGGAACCCGGCCGCCCCGGCGCATGTCCGGAGCTGGGGGCTGGGGACAGGCCCGGGGACGAAGCCGGGGACAGGCCCGGGGACGAAGCCGGGGGCAAGTCCGCGGACAAAGCCGCGGACAGGTCCCGTCGTACGGTGCTGCGCCCGCCCGGGGCCCGTCCGGGGCAGACGCCCCCGGGCGGGAGCTCGCGGGGTGCGACGGGCGCCCGCGCCGAAGGCCGTGTGGCGTGGCGCGGGCAATGGCGGCGGCAGCGGCCACAATGGGCGGGTGAGTACCACCAGCCTTCCCCCCGGTCTGCCCGCCCGCCTCCCCTCGTCGGCCCGCGCGGCCGAGCTGCGCGCCGCGTTGCTCGCCGCGGGCTTCACCGCCGACGGGCTGCTCGACCTGCTCGGTGCCCCGGCGTACGCCGCGCTGGCCCGCAGCGAGACGGTCCCCGCCCTGCGCGCCACGCGGAGCCACGGCGACGAGCCGCTCGCGAGCCTGACCCGGCTGTTCCTGCTGCGGCAGCCGGTGCCGTACGTGCACGCCGCGGCCGCCCTGCCCGTCGACGCGGCGCTGGCCGACGGCTGGCTGCGGCGGGAGGGCGATGAAGTGCACGCCACCGTGGACGTACGGCCGTACGGCGGTCCGGACGGCGAGGACTGGTTCATCGTCTCCGACCTCGGCTGCGCCGTCGGCGGGGCCGGCGGCATCGGCAGCCGCGAGGAGGGCGTGGTCCTCGGTGTCGGCGGCGCCTCCACGACGCTGGCGGGGATCACCGTCCGCACCCCGGTCGGCTCGGCCCTCGACGTGGGCACCGGATCCGGGATCCAGGCGCTGCACGCGGCCCAGCACGCGACCCGGGTCACGGCGACCGATGTCAACCCGAGGGCCTTGGAGTTCACCCGGTTGACGCTGGCGCTGTCGGGGGCACCCGAGGCGGAACTGCTCGCCGGGTCGCTGTTCGAGCCGGTCGGCGGGGCCACGTACGACCTGATCGTGTCGAATCCGCCCTTCGTGATCTCCCCCGGGGCCCGACTGACGTACCGGGACGGCGGGATGGGCGGCGACGACCTGTGCCGGACCCTGGTCCAGGAGGCCGGAGCCCGGCTCAACCCGGGCGGATTCGCGCAGTTCCTGGGCAACTGGCAGCACGTGGACGGCGAGGACTGGCACGACCGGGTACGGGCCTGGGTGCCGCGCGGCTGCGATGCCTGGATCGTGCAGCGCGACGTGCAGGACGTGACGCAGTACGCGGAGCTGTGGCTGCGCGACGCGGGCGACCACCGGACCGACCCCGCCGAGTACGAACAGCGGTACGAGGACTGGCTGGACGAGTTCGAAGCCCGCAAGACCAAGGCGGTCGGCTTCGGCTGGATCACGCTGCGGCGCAGCGACGCGGCCGAGCCGTCGATCGTGGTCGAGGAGTGGCCGCACTCGGTGGAACAGCCGCTCGGGGAGGCCGTGCTCGACCACTTCGCGCGCCAGGACTACCTGCGCGACCACGATGACGCGGCCCTGCTCGCGGGCTACTTCCGGCTGACTGCCGAGGTCGTGCAGGAGCAGGTCGGCGCGCCCGGCGCGGAGGATCCGGAACACGTCGTGCTCCGGCAGAACCGGGGCATGCGGCGCGCCACCAAGGTCGACACGGTCGGGGCCGGCTTCGCCGGGGTGTGTGACGGATCACTGAGCGCGGGGCGGATTCTGGACGCCATCGCCCAGTTGGTGGAGGAGGACCCGGTGGTTCTGCGGGACCGGACGCCCGAGGCGATCCGGATGCTGGTGGAGCAGGGGTTCCTGGAGCCGCTGACCGGGGCGCGAACGGGAGCGGAAGCCGGAGCGGGCGCCCCGGGGGAGTAGGGCCGGGGCCGTGCCGGGGAACAGGGCCGGCGACCGCCGTGCGCAGGGCTGGCGCGGAGTCGCGGCAGGCCCCGGGGAGGTCCCGGGCAGTCGGCACCGGGATGTAACCCCGGGTTCGCTTGTCGTATCCCCCCGGCTGAAATCCTCCGCTCAGCGGGATCCGGGGGGATCCCGGGAGCGGCCCGGGGGATGAGGTGAACGGCATGGAACACGGTCCGGCGATCTTCGCGGCGGCCGTGTTCCTGCTGTTCGGGGCCGCTCTGCTGGCCTGGACGGGGGCGCGCGCCCTGCGCGGCGCGCCGGTGGCCGAGGGCGTGCGCCCCGTCGTGGCCGTACCGCTGGCACTGTTCGCCGGCGGGGTGTCGCTGGCCCTCGGGGTCTGGTGCCTCGGACGGCTGTGAGGGCGGGGGCCCGCTGAGGCGAAGGTCACGGGACCGGGGGCTCCGGGGCATCCACGGCGCCGGGCATCCGGGCCCTGCGGCATTCGGGTCCCCGGGGCGGTGTCGCCCCTGGGGCGGGGGGTGCTTCGGTCCGGCCGGGTGGGGCTCGGGGACCGCGGCCGGGGAATCGGCCGGATGTCGCTCACGTCCGGCGGCGCGCCGAGTTTCCTCCGGTCGTCCGGAATGTGCGCAGGATCGTAAAGAGCGACGTGAAGCGGGGTCCCGGGGCGGGGCCAGACGGCCCTTCGGCCACTCTGCCCGGTGAGTGCGCAGGGCCTGCCGCGGCATCCGGGCGGCAGAAATGGCACTTGTCGGGTTACCGTTCGAGTGGCCGTTGCGGGCTTCTGCCGTTTGACACGGGGGCGGGTTGTACCGTCACACTCCGCAGCGTCGCCGTACTGCGACCGAGTGCCGACCGGAGAGAAGAGCCAAGTTGTCCCCGACTAGCGAGACCGCAAAGGGCGGCCGCCGACTCGTCATCGTCGAGTCCCCTGCCAAGGCGAAGACGATCAAGGGCTACCTCGGCCCCGGATACGTCGTCGAGGCGAGCGTCGGGCACATCCGCGACCTCCCCAGCGGCGCGGCCGAGGTTCCCGACAAGTACACGGGCGAGGTCCGTCGCCTCGGTGTGGACGTCGAGCACGACTTCGCGCCGATCTACGTCGTCAACGCCGATAAGAAGGCCCAGGTCAGGAAGCTCAAGGAGCTGCTGGCCGAGTCCGACGAACTCTTCCTCGCCACCGATGAGGACCGCGAGGGCGAAGCCATCGCGTGGCACCTGCAGGAAGTCCTCAAGCCCAAGGTCCCCGTCCACCGGATGGTCTTCCACGAGATCACCAAGGACGCGATCCGCGACGCCGTCGCCAACCCGCGCGAGCTCAACCAGCGCATGGTCGACGCCCAGGAGACCCGCCGCATCCTCGACCGCCTCTACGGCTACGAGGTCTCGCCGGTCCTGTGGAAGAAGGTCATGCCGAAGCTGTCGGCGGGCCGCGTCCAGTCGGTGGCCACCCGCATGGTGGTCGAGAAGGAGCGCGAGCGCATCGCCTTCCGCTCGGCCGAGTACTGGGACCTGACCGGCACCTTCGCCACCGGCCGCGCCGGTGACGCCTCCGACCCCTCCACGCTGGTCGCCCGCCTGAACACGGTGGACGGCAAGCGCGTGGCGCAGGGCCGCGACTTCGGTTCGACCGGGCAGCTCAAGAGCGAGGTGCTGCACCTCGACGAGGCGAACGCGCGGGCGCTGGCCGCCGCGCTGGCCGAGACCTCGTTCGCCGTCAGGTCGGTCGAGTCCAAGCCGTACCGCCGCTCCCCGTACGCCCCGTTCCGCACGACGACGCTCCAGCAGGAGGCCTCGCGCAAGCTCGGCTTCGGTGCGAAGGCGACGATGCAGGTGGCGCAGAAGCTGTACGAGAACGGCTTCATCACCTACATGCGGACCGACTCCACGACGCTGTCCGACACCGCGGTGTCGGCGGCCCGTGCGCAGGTCACGCAGCTCTACGGCGCCGAGTACCTGCCGGAGAAGCCCCGCGTCTACGCGGGCAAGGTCAAGAACGCGCAGGAGGCGCACGAGGCGATCCGCCCTTCGGGTGATCGTTTCCGCACCCCGGCCGAGACCGGTCTGACCGGCGACCAGTTCCGCCTGTACGAGCTCATCTGGAAGCGGACCGTCGCCTCCCAGATGAAGGACGCGGTCGGCAACTCGGTGACCGTCAAGATCGGCGGCCGGTCGGCCGACGGCCGTGACGCCGAGTTCTCGGCCTCCGGCAAGACGATCACCTTCCACGGCTTCATGAAGGCCTACGTGGAGGGTGCGGACGACCCGAACGCCGAGCTCGACGACCGTGAGAAGCGCCTCCCGCAGGTCACCGAGGGCGACGCGCTGTCGGCCGAGGAGATCACGGTCGACGGCCACTCGACCAAGCCGCCGGCCCGCTACACCGAGGCCTCGCTGGTCAAGGAGCTGGAAGAGCGGGAGATCGGCCGCCCGTCGACGTACGCGTCGATCATCGGCACGATCCTGGACCGCGGGTACGTCTTCAAGAAGGGCACGGCGCTCGTGCCGTCCTTCCTGTCGTTCGCCGTGGTCAACCTGCTGGAGACGCACTTCGGGCGGCTCGTCGACTACGACTTCACCGCCAAGATGGAGGACGACCTCGACCGCATCGCGCGGGGCGAGGCCCAGTCCGTGCCGTGGCTCAAGCGCTTCTACTTCGGCGCGGAGGACGCGACCGAGGTCGTGCCGGCCGACGGTGACGCGCTCGGCGGTCTGAAGGAGCTGGTGACCGACCTGGGCGCGATCGACGCCCGGGAGATCTCCTCCTTCCCCGTCGGCGAGGGCATCGTGCTGCGCGTCGGCCGCTACGGGCCGTACGTGGAGCGCGGCGAGAAGGACGCCGAGGGCCACCAGCGGGCGGACGTCCCGGAGGAGCTGGCCCCCGACGAGCTGACGGTCGAGTACGCGGAGGAGCTCTTCGCGAAGCCGAGCGGCGAGTTCGAGCTGGGCAAGGACCCGATCAGCGGGAACGAAATCGTCGCGAAGGACGGCCGCTACGGGCCGTACGTGACGGAGATCCTGCCCGAGGGCACGCCGAAGACGGGCAAGAACGCGGTGAAGCCGCGGACGGCCTCGCTGTTCCAGTCGATGAGCCTGGACACGGTCACGCTCGAGGACGCCCTGCGCCTGATGTCCCTTCCCCGCGTCGTGGGCGTGGACGCGGAGGGCGCGGAGATCACCGCGCAGAACGGCCGCTACGGCCCGTACCTGAAGAAGGGCACGGACTCGCGGTCGCTGGAGACCGAGGACCAGCTGTTCGCCATCACCCTGGAGCAGGCGCTCGCGATCTACGCGCAGCCCAAGCAGCGGGGGCGCGCGGCCGCGAAGCCGCCGCTGAAGGAGCTGGGCACCGACCCGGTGAGCGAGAAGCCCGTGGTCGTCAAGGACGGCCGGTTCGGTCCGTACGTGACGGACGGCGAGACGAACGCGACGCTGCGGCGGGACGACGACGTCGAGACGATCACGCCGGAGCGGGGCTACGAGCTGCTCGCGGAGAAGCGCGCCAAGGGCCCGGTAAAGAAGACGGCCAAGAAGGCGCCCGCGAAGAAGGCCCCGGCGAAGAAGGCGACGGCGACGAAGACCGCTGCCGCGAAGAAGACGACGGCGGCCAAGAAGACGACGACCGCCAAGAAGGCGACCACGGCGAAGAAGACGGTCGCGAAGAAGGCGGTCGCGACCAAGGCGGCCGCTGCGGCGGACGAGTAGTCACCGAGTGGGCGCCAAAGCAGGCGCCGCGTAGTCACCGACAGGGCCCGTGCGATGCGCACGGGCCCTGTTTTTCAGCCGTCCGGCGCTTGAGGACCGGGTTCCGGGGCGGAGCCCCTGGGGTTCCGGGCGCAGCCCCGGTCCCGAAGGGTCAGGGCTGCGCCCGGGGAACGGTGGAAGGGTGGGTAGGGGACCGGCCCCGCGCAGCAGCACCGACCCTCGGACGCGCCCCCGCAGAGGTGGGTCGGGGGTCACACCGGACCTTGTCCACAGCCCCTCCGCACCCGCCCAGTGCAGCGGATAGGCTGGGCGGATGACGCGAGCCGAGCAGCCAACGGTCGTGACCGCCACCACCGACACCGCCCCCACCTACGATGAAGCCCTCGCCGCGGACTCCCGCGAGCGGGCGGTGCGCGCCCTGCTGCGCACCCCCGGGCTGCGCCGGCTGTGGAGCGCGCAGTTGGTGAGCGGCATCGGCGATGCCCTCGCCCTGCTGGTCCTGGTGCTGCTGGTCTTCCAGACGGCCGTGGAGCAGGAGCCCTTCGGCGGTGGCTACACCGGCTGGGCCCTCGCCGTCGCTGCCGTCTTCGGCGTCCGCGTGGTGTCCACCGTCCTGTTCGGCGCGGTCCTCCTCGGCCCCCTGGCCAAGCTCACCGCCCCCGGCGGCAAGCTGGACCGCCGCTGGACGATGATCGGCGCCGACGGGCTCCGGCTCGGCCTCTTCGTCGTGGCCCCGCTGTGGCTCGACTGGATCGGCCCGCACGCACTGACCGCCCTGCTCGCCACCGTCTTCGTCTCCGGCGCCGCCGAGCGGCTGTGGGGGCTGGCCAGGGACAGCGCCGCACCCGGCCTGCTGCCGACGCCGCCGCCCGAGGGGGCGACCGTACGGCCGCTCCCCGATCACCTCGACGCACTGCGCCGGCTGAACCTGCGCACCGCCTTCGCGGCCCTGCCGATCGCCGCGGCCGCGCTGCTGGCCGCGACCCTGATCGGCAAGGCGCTCGGCCTCGGCATCGGCTGGTTCGCCGAGAACCAGGCGGCGCTCGGCTCGTACGTGGCCTCCGGCCTCTTCGCGGCGTCCGTGTCGCTGCTGCTCCCGCTGGTGCTGCCCGGCACGAAGACCCCGCGTCCGCGCTCCCCGCTGGAGGGGCTGCGCGCCCCCAAGGCGGGGGACCGGCCGGAGAAGGGGCGCACGGGGGCCATTCCGCTGCTCGTCCTCGTCTGTGCCGCCGTCGCCGGAGCCGTCGCCTCCGCCGCCGCCGTGGCCGTGCTGCACGCCACCGACCTGGGGGGCGGAGCGGCCGCGTTCTCGCTGTTCGTACTGGCCCTGCTCGGCGGCACCGCCCTCGGCATCCGCGCCACCCAGGCCGGCAAGGTCCTCCCCGCCCTGTCCCGGCGGCGCCTGCTGGCGCTGTCCGTCGGCGTGGCCGGGCTGGCGCTGCTGCTGACCGGGCTGGTTCCGGACACCTCGACGGTGGTGTTCCTCGCGCTGCTCGCCGGCAGCGCCGCGGGCGTCGCCGCGAACACCGGGCACACGCTGCTCGACCAGGAGACCGAGGAGTTCCGCAGGGCCCGGGTCATCGAGCACCTGCAGGCCGTCGTCCGGGTCTCCGTGGCGGTCGGCGCCGTGGCCGCCCCGCTGCTGGCCGCCCTGATCGGACCGCACCGGGTGGTTGCCGGCGAGGTCGTCTTCGCGCACGGCGGCGCGGCCTTCACGCTGATGCTGGTCGGCGCCCTGCTGCTGCCGGTCGCCGCCATCGTCCTGGCCAAGGCCGACGACCGCAGCGGCGTACCGCTGCGCCGCGACCTGCGCGAGGCGCTGCGCGGCGGGGAACCGGTGCAGGCCGCGTCCGACGCCGGGTTCTTCATCGCCCTGGAGGGCGGCGACGGCGCCGGCAAGTCCACCCAGGTGGAGGCGATGGCCGACTGGATACGGGCGAAGGGCCACGAGGTCGTCGTCACGCGCGAGCCCGGGGCCACCCCGGTCGGCAAGCGGCTGCGCTCGATCCTGCTCGACGTCTCCTCCGCCGGCCTGTCGAACCGCGCCGAGGCCCTGCTGTACGCGGCTGACCGGGCCGAGCACGTGGACACCGTCGTACGGCCCGCCCTGGAGCGCGGCGCGGTGGTCATCACCGACCGCTACATCGACTCCTCCGTGGCCTACCAGGGCGCCGGCCGGGACCTGTCCCCGACCGAGATCGCCCGTATCTCGCGCTGGGCCACGAGTGGCCTCGTACCGAACCTGACCGTGCTGCTCGACGTGTCGCCGGAGACGGCCCGGGAGCGGTTCACGGAGGCGCCGGACCGGCTGGAATCGGAGCCTGCGGAGTTCCACCAGCGGGTCCGGTCCGGATTCCTGACCCTGGCCGCGGCCGACCCCGGGCGCTACCTGGTGGTCGACGCGGGCCAGGACCCGGAGTCGGTCAGCACCGTCGTGCGCCACCGCCTGGACCGGATGCTCCCGCTGTCGGAGGCCGAGGTGGCCGCCCAGGCGGAGGCCCGCCGGCTCGCCCTGGAGGAGGCCAAGCGCAAGGCCGAGGAAGAGGCGGCGCGCAAGGCCGAGGAAGCCCGGCTGGCCGCCGAGGAAGAGGCCCGCAAGGCCCGCGAGGCCGAGGAGGCCCGGATCGCGGCCGAGGCCGAGGCCGCCCGCAAGGAGCGCGAGGAGCGGCTGCGCGCCGAGGAGGAGGCCCGCGAGCGGGCCGAGGCCGAGCGGCTGCGGCTGGAGGCAGAGGCGAAGGCCCGCGCGGTGGAGGCCGAGCGACTGCGCAAGCAAGCGGAGGAGGAGGCCCGGCTGCACGCCGAGGCCGAGGAGCGCCGGCTGGAGAAGCAGCGGCGGGCCGAGGAGGCCCTGCTGAAGGCCGAGGAGGCGCGGCGGCTGGCCGAGGCCTCGGCGGCGGAGGCTGCGGCGAAGTCCGCTGCGGCTGCTGCTGCGGCTGTACCTGTGGCCCCGGCTGTACCTGTGGCCCCGGCTGTACCTGTGGCCCCGGCTGCACCTGCGGCTCCCGCCGCGCCTGCCCCCAAGGCGGACCTGCGCAAGGAGCCGCGCCACGACGAGGCCGTGACGATCGAGACTCCGATCGTCAAGCGGGTCACGCGGCCGGACGACGTCACCCAGACGGTCCCGGTCCCGAAGGCCTCTCCGGCGGCGGGTCCCGCGGACGAGACGGCAGTGCTGCCGCCCGTCCGTGCGACGGGTCCGGCGGACGAGACGGCGGTCCTGCCGCCCGTACGCCCCACGGCCTCGGCGGCGGGCTCGGGATCGGGATCGGGATCGGGATCGGGTGAGGCTGCGGGGACGCGGCCGGCCGCGCCCAGGGCTTCGTACTCCGCGTCGCGTCCGACGACGCAGCGGCCCGAGGAGAACCCGGCCGACCGGGTTCCGCCGGGCATCTTCCGCGACTCGGGCAACGACGCGACCCGTGAACTGCCGCTCCTCGCCGAGGACGGACGGCCGCGCCGGCCCCGCTCGGACTGGGCGGAGGAGACCCCGCTGGACGATCTGCCGACCCTGGCGGACGAGCTGCTGGGACCGCGCCGGGACGACGAGGACGAGCAGGGCCGGGGGCCGCGCCGCCGCTGACGGCGGCGGTGACGGTCGCGGTGTCGGCGTGACGGCGGTGGTCGTCGTGGGGACCGGCTGACGGGGATTGTCAGTGGGAGCCGCCACACTGGGTGAGCAGACGGCACGGACGGTACGCGAGGCGAAAGGCGGTGGGCGGGATGCCCGTATGGGACGACCTGGTGGGTCAGGAGCGGGTCCAGACGCAGCTGGCCGCCGCCGCGGTCGACGCCGACGGCCTGGTCACCGCCATCGAGGCGGGCACCCCGCCGCCGGCCGCCTCCAAGATGACGCACGCCTGGCTGTTCACCGGCCCGCCCGGGTCCGGGCGGGCCACCGCCGCCCGCGCCTTCGCGGCCGCCCTCCAGTGCACCAGCCCGGACCGCGCCCTCGGCGGCGAGCCGGGCTGCGGGTTCTGCGACGGCTGCCACACCACCGTGATCGGTACGCACGCCGACGTGGAGATCGTCCGTACCGATCAGCTGTCCATCGGCGTGAAGGACACCCGGGCGCTGGTGCGCCGGGCGCAGCTCTCCCCGGCCGTCGGACGCTGGCAGGTCATTGTCCTGGAGGACGCCGACCGGCTGACGGAGGGCGCGGGCAACGTACTGCTCAAGGCCGTGGAGGAGCCCGCTCCGCGGACCGTGTGGCTGCTGTGCGCCCCCTCCCTGGAGGATGTGCTGCCCACCATCCGCTCCCGCTGCCGCCACCTGTCGCTGCGCACCCCGCCGGTGTCCGCCGTCGCGGAGGTGCTCGTGCGGCGCGACGGCATCGAGCCGGACGTCGCGCAGGCCGCCGCCCGCGCGACCCAGGGGCACATCGGCCGGGCCCGCCGGCTCGCCACCGACGGGGCGGCACGCTCGCGGCGCGCCACCGTGCTGAGGCTGCCGCTGCGCGTGAGTGACGTGGGCGACTGCCTGAAGGCGGCGCAGGAGCTGGTGGACGCTGCCGCCGAGGACGCCAAACAGGTGGCGGAAGAGGTGGACACCAAGGAGACCGAGGAGCTGCGGGCCGCGCTCGGCGCCGGAGCGGGTACGGGCGGGCGGATGCCGCGCGGTACGGCGGGCGTGATGAAGGAGCTGGAGGACCGGCAGAAGCGCCGGCGTACGCGCACGCAGCGCGACAGCCTCGACCTGGCGCTGACCGACCTCACGGGCTTCTACCGGGACGTGCTGGCCCTCCAGCTCGGCTCCTCGCTGGCCATCGCGAACGAGGAGATACGCCAAGACCTGGACCGGATCGCCCGGGAGTCGGGCCCCGAGCGGACGCTGCGGCGCATCGAGGCGATCATCGCGTGCCGCCAGGCACTGGACCGCAACGTCGCCCCGCTGCTCGCGGTCGAGGCGATGACGATGTCGCTGCGCGCCGGCTGACGCGCGCGGCTCCCCATGGCCCACCGGGCCTTCGGGCCTGTGACTCCGGTTGACCGCCTCACCCGTTCGAGGGGTCCGCGTGGCCGGACGCAGACGCCGCCGGTCCGTGCGGGGCGGCGCCCCGAGCCCGGGCGGGCGCCCGCCGCCCGGCGCGGGTGCCACCGCCCCGGGCACGCCCGCAGGCCGTAGGCTCCGGGAATGGACACCAGTCGCCTGCTGCGCACCACCGGGACCGTGATCGCCGCCGCGGGGCTACTGCTCTCCGGGTGCACCTCGGGCGGTTCGGGGACACCCCGCGCCGCCGCGTCGTCCGGCGGGGCCTCCGAGACGCCGTCGGCCGCGCCGACTGCCATCCCGGCCGCGCTGCGCCCGTACTACGACCAGAAGCTGAGCTGGCGCGAGTGCGGCGTGCCCGGCTTCGACTGCACCACCCTGAAGGTCCCGCTGGACTACGAGAACCCTGAGGCCGGGGACATCGACATCGCGGTGGCCCGCCGCAAGGCCACCGACCCCTCCAAGCGGCTCGGCTCGCTGGTGGTGAACCCGGGCGGCCCGGGCGGCTCCGGCATCGGGTACCTCCAGGCGTACGCGGGCATCGGATACCCGGCCCCGGTCCGTGCCGTGTACGACATGGTCTCCTTCGACCCGCGCGGCGTGGACCGCAGCAGCCCCGTGGAATGCCTGAACGGCCCGGCCATGGACAAGTACACGCAGGTGGACCAGACGCCGGACACACCGGCGGAGCGGGCCCTGCTGGTGGCCGCCTTCAAGGAGTTCGCGGCCGCCTGCCAGACGCACTCGCAACGGGTCCTGCCGCACGTGTCCACGGTCGACGCCGCCCGCGACATGGACGTCCTGCGTGCGGCGCTGGGCGACGAGAAGCTGACGTACGTCGGAGCCTCGTACGGCACCTTCCTCGGGGCGACGTACGCCGAGCTCTTCCCGTCCAGGACCGGCCGGCTGGTCCTGGACGGGGCGATGGACCCCTCCCGGCCCGCGATCGAACTGAACCGGGACCAGACGGAGGGCTTCGAGACCGCCTTCCGCGCCTTCGCCGCGGACTGTGCGAAGCAGACCGACTGCCCGCTCGGCCAGGGCAGCCCGGAGCAGATCGCGGAACGCCTGAAGGAGTTCTTCCGCAAGGTCGACGCCCAGCCGGTCCCCACGACCGACCGGTCGCGCGCCGCGCTCGGCGAGTCGCTGGCGACGACCGGGGTGATCGCGGCCCTGTACGACGAGAACGCCTGGCCGCAGCTGCGCGAGGCGCTCGGGGCCGCGATCGACGGCGACGACGGCAACGGGCTGCTGGCCCTCGCCGACACCTACTACGAGCGCGCGCAGGACGGCAAGTACGCCAACCTCATGTCGGCGAACGCGGCCGTCAACTGCCTCGACCAGCCCCCGGCCTTCGCCGGGCCGGAGGCGGTCGAGAAGGCGCTGCCGTCCTTCGAGAAGGCCTCTCCGGTCTTCGGCGCGGGCCTGGCCTGGGCCTCGCTGAACTGCGCGTACTGGCCGGCGAAGGCCACCGGCACGGCCGGGGAACTGCACGCGAAGGGCGCCCCGCCGATCGTGGTGGTCGGCACCACCCGCGACCCCGCGACCCCGTACAAGTGGGCCGAGGCCCTGGCGGGCCAGCTCGACTCGGGCGTCCTGCTGACCTACGACGGCGACGGCCACACGGCGTACGGCCGGGGCAGCGACTGCATCGACTCGGCGATCAACCAGTACCTCCTGGAGGGCACCGCTCCGAAGGACGGAAAGAAGTGCTGACCCCGGCCGGCGGGGCCGCCCGAGGCCCCGGTCCGAGGCACCCCGTTTAACCCTGTAGACTTGGCGCCGCTGCTGATGAGAGCCTCCCACCAGGGAAATTCTTGTCTTCCCAGCGGTGCCGCCTTAGCTCAGCTGGCCAGAGCAACGCACTCGTAATGCGTAGGTCTCGGGTTCGAATCCCGAAGGCGGCTCTGTAGAACCCTCAGGACTCACTCGCCGTGACCTGGGGGTTTTGCTATTTCCGGGCCAGACGGGGGCGGAACAAAATGATCTTCGCATCCCCCTGCGTGCCCATTGCGTGCCCATCTGCGTGCCCGGGACCTGGTGTGACCTCGGGGTTCGCGGGTTCGGCCTCAACCTCGGCGACGATCGCCTCGACCTCGACCTCGGGCTCGGCGGCGAGCTGAACGGGTCGACGCACGGTGCCTCTCGGGACCATGGCGGCCGTGGCCTCGGCGGCGTCGCGCGCAGCCTTGGGCATGACGGACTGATAGATGTCCCGCGTGATCCGGCTGTCGCTGTGTCCGAGGGTCTCGGACACGATCTTGACGTCGACGCCGGCGGCGAGCATGAGCGAGGCGGCGACGTGCCGCAGGTCGTGCATGCGGATCGGCGGCAGACCTGAGAGCTCGACGAGCCGCTCGAACTGATCGGTCAGCGTGCCGGGGTGCAGCCACTCCCCGTTTTCCTGCGTGAACATGCGACCGCTGTCGGTCCATGCCTCGCCCCATTCGAGGCGCTCGGTCCCCTGCTTGATCCGGTGCGCTTCGAGAACCTCGGCGGTGTACTCGTCGAGCGAGATGATCCGCTCGCCGCTGTCGGTCTTCGGCGCCGACTCGATGACCTCCCAACCGTCCTGCACGAGCTGCGTCGCGACGGTGAGCTCGCTCGTCGCGGGGTTGTAGTCAGACCACCGGACGCCGCACGCCTCGCCCCGTCGCAGGCCCCGGAACGTGATCAGGTGGAACAGCGGCAGCAGCCGCTGCTCGGTGTCGGCGAGGAAGTCCAGGAAGGCGCCCGCCTGCTCGGGAGTCCAGACCATGACCGAGCTCGGCTTGTCGCCGGTCCGCAGCCATTCGGCGATACGGGCGTCGGTCCACACCATCGCCTTCGGACGCTTGGCGGCGGCGAGCTCGACGTGCTGCGCGGCGTTGAAGGTGATCGAGCCCCGGGCTATCGCGGTGTTGAGCGCGGCCCGCAGCGTGGCCCGGATGTGCTGCTGGGTCGAGGGCCCGGTGACTCGCCGGAACGGTGCCATCGCGTCGATGGTGTCCTTCATGACCTTCCGGCGGGCGCGGTGCTCTCCTCCCTTCCACGGGGTCGCCTTGAGCTCTGCGAGTGCCGCCCGGCGGTCCGCGTTCGCCTCGGTGATCTCGATGTTCGTCTCGGCGATGCCCTCGAACATGGCGTCGAGGTGCGGCACGGTGAGGCGGTCGAGGCGGATGTGCCCGATCCGGGGGCGCAGGTGGCACCGGATGTCGAGCGCGTACCGGTCGTGGCCGCTCTTGCGCAGCGCCTTCTTGCCGGCGAGCCACAGGTCGAGCCACTCGGCGACGGTCATGTGCTGAGTGAGCGACTGGCCGGTGCCGAACCGTCGCTTCGTCTCGTCGTGATCGGGGATGCTCTCCTTCCCGGCCCCGACCAACGCGAGCAGGTCGCCGAGGCGGGCGCGGCCGTCCTGGTCGTCCGCGTCGGCGATGTTCAGCAGGGCGCGCACCTTGTCGAGGTCGCCCTGCGCCTCGGTCTGGGTGTCGTATCCGGCGCGGCGGAACAGGCGGCGGTCGCCTTCCATGGTCGGCGGCAGTTCCTGCCGGATCGACCACACGCCGTGCGTGCGCTGCTTGAGCTTGGGGCAGGAACTGCCCAGCGGCTTGCCGTCCTTGCGGCGGCAGTAGCAGCGCTTTGTCGTGGTTCCCTTCGCGGTCACTCGATACCTCTCGGGTTGGTCTGGTCGGGGTTGTCGAGCAGGTCGAGCCGCTTCAAGTCCTCGGCCAACTCGGCCGGCAGTTCGGGGACGGTGAGGCTCGCGCGGTGCATGTCGTTGACGATCTGCGCGAGCTCGTCGAGGCGGTCGACGTACTCGGTCTGTGCTGACGGATCGAGCGCGGCGCGCAAGCGGGCCTTGTGGGCCCTTTCGCGGCGCCGTGCGAGCTCGGGGTACAGCGAGACCGGATAGGCCGCTGTGGCCCATGCGGCGGCCCACGTCTGCCCGGTGCCGGCGATCGGCCGGGTGTCGGCGACGTACCGCCCGTCGAGGGGGCCGTCGAGCGTCGGAGTCGCCTCGCCGGTCATCCACTGCCACACCGTGTACGGGTCGCGAGGGTCGGCGCCCGGGACGGTGGGCATGGTCTCCTCGGTCCCGAGCGGGACTATGAGGAGCAGTGGGGGCGTGGCGAGGGCGAGGCCGAAGACGAGCAGCTCCTCGGCGGTCACCTGACGGCGCTTCTTGGCGTTGCCGTCGCCGCGGCCCGTCTCGATGGTGACGATCACGGCGTACGAGAGGTCGGGTCGGCCGAGCCGTGCGCACGCTGCGGCGAGGTCATGCCGGTTCATTCCGAGGCGCTCGCGGTGCCGGCGGATCTGCGCGGCGATGGTGTCGCCCGCTGTCTGGTGACTGTGCATATCGCAAAGCTAGCTTTGTTGGTTGCAAAGCGCCACCCTTGATCGTAAGTTGCTGATCTAGGCATCGCTCGGCACCACCGGGCCGATGTGCACACCGATGTCACTGGGGGCAGATGATGAGCACGACCGAGCACGGGATGACACACGACGAGTTGATGACGCTTCCCGTCGCGATCCCGCTGGAGACCGCCAACAGGGCGTTGCACCTTGGCCGGACGACTGGCTACCACCTCGCGCGGACGGGCCGCTATCCGGTCCGTGTCCTGCGCCACGGACGGGCGTACAAGGTGTCGCGCTACGACCTGCACCGGCACCTCGGCGTCGCGGCGGAAGCGGCGCCGGAAGGCGGCAGGTAGGCGCTGGGGCTATGCCAGACGGGCCGGGCGAGTCGTGAACTAACGGCCTTGAGCTCGCCAGTACGTCACCCAGTCATGCGCGATTCTGCCCATGTGCTTTTTCCAGTCCTGCGGGTCGTGCCGGGCAATCTCGTCCCACGTGTGCGCGTTGGCCTCGGAAAAGGCGGCAACGGCCGCGTGCTGGGCGCCGGCCCACGATGGGAACTCTTCGCGAGCCCATGCGTCTGCGGCTTCCGCGCTGTGCCCGGCTTCCATAAGTCGCAGGATGAGCACTGCGGGGTCGATCCATGCCGCGCCGCGGGTAGGCCATGCCCAGTCGATCAGGTGGGCTCGGTCGGTCACGAGGACATTGTGCGGGGCGAGGTCGGTGTGCAGCAGCGTGTCGCCGGCGAGCTGACTCACGCCGGCGGCCCCTGCGTAGCCGCTCCATCGGTCCTCGGCGCGCTTGAGCTGGATGTCGGGGCAAGGAGTGTTCTGGAGTTCGCGCAGGGCGTCGGCGGTGAGCGGGAGATCGGGAGAGCCGGGGGTGTAGTCGGCGTGGCGGGCGACAAAGTGCTCGTACCCGATCAGGTCCCATCCGGCGGCCTGCACATGCCACAGCAGCCGGGGGCACGACGGGGGCAGATACGGATTGACCGACGCCTCGCGCTGCTGCGTCCGGATCTGAGGGTGATCGGTCGGCACGCCCTTGACGAACAGGGTCTCGGCGGCCGTTGTGAGGGTGGCGGCGATGCCGGAGTTGGCGCCGCCGTCGGCCGTCGCGGCGTGCAGTACCGGGCCGGTGTGCTGCTCGACGACGGCGCGCGCGGCGAGCGGTAGGTCGTCCCAGTGGATGCGGTCTACGGGCATGGGGGCTTCCTGGGGGTGGACAGCGAGCCGCCCCCGACCCTACGCGGGCGGGGACGGCTCTGTGTGCAGGTGCGGTCTAGTACGGCTGGTCGTCGTCGGCCTGGCAGGAGCAGCCGAGGGCCTCGGAGAACGAGCCGATGTCCTTCGTGATCCTGAATCCGTCGTCAGCGATCGGACGGGACGTGATCGCGACGGGGAGCGGGCCGGCGGCCAACTCGGTCGGGCGCGGCGTGATCGAGAGCATCACGGGCGCGCGGCTGGCGGTGCGGGGCTCAATGGCGGTTGCCATGGGTTCACCTCACGGGTTCGGGGTCGGGATGCTGGCAGTACATGTTTCGCGGTGCCTTCGCCTCCTGATAGAGCTTTGCCATGGGACGGCAGGTGGTGCAGCCGCCCGGGTTGCCGTCGGCGTCCTTCTGACCGAACGAGCAACCGGCGCAGCCCCCGGTGCGAAGCTGTAGGCCGTCGGCGATGCCGCCGAGGCGTTTGAGTCCCTCGATGCCTTCCTGCATGAGGGGTATGTGCGGCTCGCGGCCGATCTTGCAGATGGACGCGTGCCCGAACGGGTCCGCGTGGAAGAACGTGTGTCCGGCGTTGCAGCCGGTGAAAGGCTTCCGCGCGCGGAGGTACTTGAGGGCCTGCTCGGGGATCGGCGTCGCGTCGCCCTGGATGGTGGGCGACATGTTCGTGAAGACGTACACCTGCCCGTACTGCTCGGCGAGCTCTTCCATGGCGGCGAACTCGTCGGCGTTGTCGTTGGTGACGACGATGTTGAGCTGCAACCGCAGGCCGGCCTCGCGGGCGGCGTCGAGTCCGGTGATGAAGCGGCCGAACGCGCCCCGGTTCCGGGTGAACCCGTCGTAGGTCTCTTCGGTGGCGCCGTAGATACTCAAGGAGAGGTGGTGCGGGGGGCGGGCGGTGAGCGTGTCGAGGATCTTTGGCTTGTGGAGTTGCGAGCCGTTCGTCGAGATCGTGAGCATGATCCCGAGGTCGTAGGCGTACGAGTACATCTCGGAGAACTCGCGGTCGATCAGGGGCTCGCCGCCCGTGATCTGGAGCCAGAGCACGCCGGCGTCGCGCATGATGTCGAGCAACCGGATCTTGTCCGGGCCCGGCATCCCTTCGAACTTCTTGAAGCCGAGGTAGCAGTGCGGACAGTCGTAGTCGCACCCCTTGTTGATCTCCCACGAGGCACGCGACATGCCGTACGTCGATGGGGCACGCACGATCACCTTGTCGCGCAAGGGATGGTGCTCGGGCAGTTCGATCCCCCATGCCTGACGGGCACCGTCGACCAGCCACGCGGGAGCCTCGGCCCCGGTGCTCGCCGCCTTGCTCAGTTCGAGGTACCGCGCGAGCGGGATCTGCACTCCGTCGTCGTGTCCGGGGCGTAAGACGAGGTACTCGTCGAGGAACGGCGAGACGACGAGATTATGAGTAGGTGCCGGCATGGGCCCCCCAGGTGAGTGTGAACAGGGTCAGGGCGTGCAGTTGGCTGCGGGTAGCGGCCCAGCGGCGCCACAGGGCCTCGAACTCGCGCTCGGCGCTCGGCAGGTTGAGGCCGGGGGCGGCGCGGCCGGCCCAGGTGCGCACGGCGCGGTCGGCGTGCGGGTAAACGGAGTGCTCTCCGGTGAAGTCGGCCGCGGCTGCTGCGGCTGTCCACGGACCGATAAACGGCACCTGCACGAGTTCCTTGATGAGGCTCTCGGGGCCGAGGGCGATCCAGTGCGTACCGCGGTCGAGGTAGGCGGCTGCGGCAGCGCGCAGACCCTCGGCGTTGAATCGGGCACCCACTTGGGCGAACTCGTCGTCGCTGAGTTCGAGGACGATTTCCGGAGCCGGTACTAGGGGCAGGGGGCCCGCCGGGGTGTCGAACGTGTAGCCGTAGGCGGCGTAGTAGGCGCGGTGAAGCTTGCGGGCCCCCGCGCCGGTCACCACCTGACGGAGCAGAGCGGTTGTGATCGCGTCCCATAGAGAGGGGTTCGTGAGCCGTGCCACGGTTCCGAGGCTCACCAATTTGTCGAGGAGCAGCGCGCCCTCGTCGGCCGTCGGCAGGTCAACGGCGGAGGTGTACGCGACGTGAGGCTGCTCGCCTTCGGAGTGGTCGAGCGGGCGCAGCAGCAGGTGCTCGCGCTCGGTCTCCCAGTGGGCGAGCCATGCGGCGCCCTGGTGCTCGACGACGCGTACAGGTTCACCCGCCGCGGTCTCGTGCCAACCGGGGTGCTCGATGATGATCGTGGTGCTCATGAATTCAATTCCCGTCGGTGTTGCCGTGGCTGAACCTCGCAGCCTGAGGAATGCGCGGGAATGAGTGAAAGGAATCGGACGGGTCGAACCCGCCACTCGGCACACGTCCCGTCCCGCAAAATGATGGTGAAGCCTGTTGCCTCACCGCGGTACAGGGTGGCGATTGCTTGCAGCCATCCGCTTCCGTCGACCCATTCGAGAGCACGCGCTATCTCGTGGCGGGTCAGGGAGAAGACGTGTGCACCGCGGATATCCACGCGCAGGGCCCGAACCGCTGCCCGCGGATTTGCGACCACCTGCACCGGGGCGTGCAACTCAGTTGATCCGCATCGCGGGTCGTAGCGCACCCGCAGGATCTCGACGCCCAGGTGCACGGCATGGTCGTAGGCTACGCCCACGTGCAACCTTGGACCGGTAGAGGGCGGCTGCCTGCGCAGTGCCTGCATTCGTACCTCCCTGCCGCGGCGTGTTGGTTGCAATCCTCCGGACCAGTGTTGGAACGGTGGACGGGATGCAACCCCGGGTAGTGATGCCCAACGGCTCTGTTGCTGGGCAGAGTTCGGCGACGTCAGGCGCGGTGCTGCCTGCAAACCTGCCCGCCTCGGTGACGCAGTGAGACGGTAGCGCCACGCGCAATCAGGCTGCAAGGGTGTACCGGTACAAACATGCAGACTGGCATATGCAAAAACCCCCCGCCCTGGTCAGGCGGGGGGTCGCGGGCGCACGTGGCGCCGGGGGCCGAGAGGGCTAGTTGACGAAGTGGTCGAACTCGCCAGCCTTCACGCCAGCGATGAACGCAGCGAGCTTCTCAGGCGAGGTGGTGAGGATGCTTGCCGGGTCGTCGCTCTCGCACAGCAGGATCTCGCCCTTGTGCTTGGCGACGTGCAGGCACTGCTCGCCACCGCCACCGGAGAAGCTCGACTTCTGCCAATTGAATTCGCTGTTCATCCCTGTATTTCTCACAGTTCTCTTGCGATGTGGTGAATGAAACTTCGCGACTCGTCGGGGTCGAGCGAGGTCTGCTCGGCAAACGTGAGCAGGGCTCGGTACCGGTCGAGGTCTGCGGCTGTGTCCAGGAAGCGCCCGCCGAAAGGTGTGTCGATATGAACAGTGTCGAGCTGTGGCACCGTGCCAGCTGCGTACATCACGGTCTGTGTGACCTCGATGAAGTCATCGGCCGCGAAGGGGATCACACGGAGCGTGATCCACTCCTGCTCGGATGCTTGCAGCAGGTATTCGAGCTGATCGCGGGCGACCTTCCGGCCGCCTACCCGCATCCGCAGCGCGGCTTCGTGCACGATCGCTTCGAACTGCGGCGGCGTCTCGCGGTCGAAAATCGCGCGGCGCTTCATGCGGTGCTCGACCCGGGCGTCTACTTCCTCCGCCGGAACCTGCGGGATGACCCCGGCGAAGAGCGCCCGCGCGTAGTCCTCGGTCTGCAAGACGCCGGGGAACGTCATCGGCTGGAGACATCGCAGGCCGGTTGCGTGATGTTCGAGCTCCGCGATGTCCAGAAAGCCGGGGGCGAGGATGCCGCGGTACGCGTCCCACCAGTGCGTGCCCCTCCGCTCGGTTGCGATGGTGCACAAGGCGGCGAGCAGGGGCTCGTCGTCGGATTGGTAGAACGTGAACAGCCGGCGAATCCGCTCGTCGCTGATCCCGAGCCTGCCCGCCTCGATGTTGCTGATCCTGGCGGCGTCGGTGGAGAGCAGGCCGCCAGCGTCTCGCGCGGTCATGCCGGCGCGCTCGCGCAGCTTCCGCAGCTCAGAGCCCAAGCGGATCTGTCTGGCGGTCGGATTGTCCCTCGGCGGCATGAGTCCCTTCCCCTTGTCCTACCTGAGTTTGCCGGTTGTGGCGTCATGGGTCCACCCGCAAAGCTCTTAGAGGTACATGGTTGTACCGGTCCAACCTTTTACCCTATGGTCCTGGCAGCACCGCGACGCGAGCAAGCAGAGCGCGAAGTGCAGCCGCTGACGCATGTCTTGACGTGTCGTCATCCCGGGAGCGGCCATTGCCACGCGCAGCGAGCGACGCGAGCCCTACCGCGTTGGGAGACGAGGACATGAGGACAAGCGCTTTACCCCCCGCACCCCCGCCCAGCTTGGGCGTTAGCTACCGGTTCGTAGCGCCCCGTACCGCGACGACGCCGAAGATCCTTCGCGATCTTGTGACGGTCCTGGTGATTGCCTTCGGGCACGAGGACGTCGCCGAAACGCTCCGACTGTGCGTGTCCGAGGTAGTGACGAACGCCTACCACCACACCCGTACCGACCTGATCACCCTCGACGTATCCCTCGGCTCGACCGGGGTCACTGTCTGGGTGAATGACGATCACCCCGAGTTCCCGCGTCCGCCCCGTACCGCGCCGCCGTGGCGATCAGAGCACGGGCGGGGCTTGCTCCTCCTGTCGCGGCTCGCGGACCGATGGGACGTCGGCGCCACCGGTCCCGGTACGAAGCGCTTCGAATTCAGCATCGACTACAAGGGGGCGGCGTGAGGATCGGGCAGAACATCGTCGGGGCCGTATTCCGCCCCGGGGCCGTCACGGGCGAGCGTGTCGTGTGGCTGCTCGACATAGGCAGCAACCCTCTGCACGAGGTGCCCGAGTCGGACGCGCGGGCCCTGCTGTTCGAACTCGCCGAGCTGTTTGACTTGGTCGCCTGCGACCCCAAGGTTCTAAGCGGGGTGGCGGAATGAGGCTCGACCCCGTTTTCGTCGGTGTGCTCTCGATCGCCGTCAGCCTCGGCCTACTCGTCCTCACTGCGGTATGGGCGTCACTCCCGAGTGCTCGGCGCGCGGTGACGCCGGCGCCGGATCGCCCCGGACGCAAGTACCGCTGCTACTGCTGGAAAGAGCCCGTGCTCGTGTTCGTCGAGGCGCATGTGCCACCGGACGCCGAGGCGTCGCCGGTTGGGCGCAGGCGACACGCGAGGCCATCCAGCACAGACCACGCCGCCCGCCCGGATAGTGCCTCCCACGCGGGGGCGGGCGGCGGTGGAAGGGGAGCGCCTCCCGTGCACGCGGTCGTCTAGATCGCCTGCACGGTGATTCCCGAGCAGGGGGCCCTCGACGAGTGCACCGTCGAGGGCCCCCGCTTTTGCCTGCCAAACGAAAAGAGCGCCCCCGCCACCGGCCACGAGGCCGGGGCGGGGGCGCGTTGCGTTCAGCGAGCTGCGGTCTGCCACAGGGTGAGGGCGAGGCCGACCACGGCCACGAGGGCGAGCACGCTGGGGAGCGGCCACCGGGATTTTTCGAGGGCGTCGAGTCGGGCCTCGTGGTCGGCGAGCTGTCGGTCGACTTGGTCGGACCGCTGCACGAGCAGGGCGAGTGAGCCGTCGATGCGGGCGAATCCCGCCTCGACGACGCCGCGCAGCCTTTCCAGTTCGAGGGCGACGTCGGACGGGGAAGGGTCGGTCACGGGCGCCCCTGCCGGTCGAGGGCGAGCAGCTCGACGTCGCGGTCGGGGGTGGCGCGCAGCCATGCGGGCAGCAGGGACTCGACCACGGGCAGGGCCATCACACGGGTTACTCCGCCCGCCACAGCGAGGGCCAGGCCGACGCCGGCGGCGGCCTGCGGGATGCCTGCGGCGTCGATGATCAGCGGGAGACCGGCGGCGAGGGCGAGCACGGTCTGAACGACGGTGCGGAGGGTGCGACGCGATGCGTCAGTCATGGGCGTTTCCTTTTTTCGAATGGGGGTGGGGCGAGGCGCCCACCCCCACACGCGGGCAGGCGCCGGAGGGGGGTCAAACCCTGGGGACCTTCGCGCGGCCCCCCACCCCT
>NZ_JBHWMB010000001.1:283315-297161 GCF_042730015.1 Streptomyces sp. NPDC059957
GGGGGGTTAGATGTGCGCCTCCGGTCGTGGGCGTTTCTTTTTTTAGACGGGGGGGGGGGCGGGGCGCCTCCCGGCGGGGGCGGGCGGGCGCGGGCGGGGGTCAGACCTTGGGGACCTTGAGCGCGGCCCACGACGTCGGGCCGGGCCACCCGTCGGCGTCGTCGCCGGAGTAGCCGAGGCGGCGCTGCCACCGCGCGTAGCTCTGTCGGTCGGACTCGGTCCACTGGGGCCCGGGGCCCTCGCGGTAGGCCGAGCAGCCCTCGGCGACGAGACGCCGCCCCATTGCGGTGATGACGGCCGAACGCGGCTCCTTGCGGAACCACTGCACTCCGGGGAACGGCTCGAACTGCTGAGGCGGGGTACCGCCCCCGCCACCAGGGCGCGGGGCGCCGCGCTGCACCCACACATACAGCGGGCCGCCGGGGCACGCGGTTGCGTACCCGTCGCGGTGGCCCTTGATCTCGCTGCCGGCGCCGCCGTCCTTGCGCAGCCACTCGACCGCGTCACGAAGTCCGTTGAGCTGCGCGTCGGTCGGCTCGGTGAGTCCTTCATCGCCGACCATGGCGCACACCGCGTAGTGCTGCGAGTTGAGCGTCGCAGTGCCGTTGGCGCCGGTCTTGCGGTGCGCGCCGCGGCCCTCGAACACGTAGCCGTGCGGGCAGACAAGGGCGTTGTACGCGATGTCGGAGTAGTTCTCTTCCCGGTTGGCGAGGTGGCTCGCCTGAATCGCGCGGGCGCGGCCCGCGCACTGTCCGTGGTTCTCGGGGCGCGCGAGGGACGCAGGGACGGGCGAGCCTTCGTAGTGGATCTTTACGCCTCGGGTGCTACCGATGTACGCGAGGTCGTAGCGGGAGGGGCGGGCGCCCCACTGGGCGCGGCTGACGAACTGCAAGAGGTGCCCTCCTTGGGCATGAAAAAGGCCCCGGCCAACAGGCACGGGGCGTAAGGGACGTGAGAGGGAAGGGGGTCAGGCCAAGCCACACCAGAAGCGGTTGGCGCCGTTCTCCATGGCGCCGACGTTGATGGTCGCGGGGGCCGCGGCGGCGCCGGTCGTGTAGACACCGAAGCGCTTCACGGGGGTCTGCCCGAAAGTGTTGGGCGGGGCGCCCGCGCCGCTTTCCGAGGCGAGGAGCATCGGCCCGTCGCCCGTTCCGACGTTGTACTGCCACCGGGAGGCGACGTAGTAGACGCCAGCGGGCGCCGCGTACGGCGCGGTCAGGGGCGAGCTGATCGTCGCCCCGCCGGCGGTGTGGACCTCGGCCGGCTCGTACGTGGCGGTGGACATGTCGCCCGTCGCGGCCACGCGGGTACCGGCCGAGTCGTAGAGCGCGGCCCACGACCCGGTGGTGAGTCCGCCCGCGTAGCCGGTCGCGAACCAGACGATCCGGTTGACGGTGACGGGTACGCGCAGGATCACAGCCGTGATCCGTATCGGGCCGCTGCCGGGGTAGAGGGCGGTTGATGCGCCGAGCGCGGGGTCGAATGCCCACGTGAGCAGCCCGTGATCGCTGGGCAGCCACTCGCCGCCCCCGAGCGCATCCACGTAGCTTTTGCGGGTCAGATGGTTCGCGGTGGTCGGCGCGGCCGAGCTCGACGGAATGCTGCTGAAGGTCTTCGACCCGCTGATCGTCTGCGTTCCGGCGAGCAGGACGGCGGCCGAGGTCTGCGCGTACCGGGCATCTGCTGCCGTTTGATCGAGGGCGCCGACATCGGCCGCGACGAGCGATACGACGCCGGTCTTGCCGTTGACGGACGCGACCGCCCCGCCCCCGCCCGCGCCCACGGCGACGACCTGGCCGTCGCTCTGGCGGATCTTGGCGACGCCGCCCTCGCTGTAGAGGATCGCGGCGCCTGCCGCGGCGGCGGTCGGCACGGTGGCGGCGTCCTTGACGACGATCACGCCGCTTCCCCCGCCCGTGTCGGCGGTCGCATCGCCGATCCGCAGGTTGCGGTCGAGGTAGACGTTTCCGGTCTGGACCCGGATGGACCCGCTCGCCCGGATCTCCAGAAGGTTCGTCGCCTTGTCCTCGGCCTTGACCGTGAACGGCAGCTCGGACGATCCGGCGGGCAGGGTGACGACTGCGGGACCCGTCGCGGGGACGGCCCCGACGTCGGCGGCGGACAGGGTCACGGCGGCGGTGGCCTTGCCGTTGACGGACTGGACGACGCCGCCCGGTCCGGTCGGGCCGGCGTCGCCTCGGTCTCCCTTCGGCCCGCGAAGGTTGCCGACCGCCGTTCCCCACCCGCTTCCGGTGCGCTGCCAGATGTCGCCCGTGTCGGTGCGCAGCAGCAGGTCGCCGGGGCGCGTCGAGGTGCTGGGGGTCGTCGTGTTGTTGAGGTACCAAGCGGCGCCCCGGATGTCGCCGCCAAGCTGCGCCCACACCCCGGCTGTTCGCTGCCACGTCGATACGGTCGTGCTGGTGACGTTCAGGAACGTGGTGGTCTCGTACCGCACGTAGACGTCGCCGTCGACACCGAGGCCGGCAGTCGGCGCGGCGGTGCCGCTGTAGATCCGCGATCCGGGGGCGCCGGTCGGGCCGACGTCTCCCCGGGGCCCTGGTACGCCCACGTAGTTGGGCTTCGCGGGGTCGGTCGGGGCGATGTCGGCGAGGTCGACCTCGGGCAGCGCCTTGGGTAGGACGATGTTGTACGAGCGGCCCACGGGGATTCCCGAGAGCTGCTCGGTCACGATGTACGCCCACCCGGTCGGGTCCATGGCGGGCGAGTCGGTGGCGGGCAGGGTGACCTCGATCGAGCCCTGCGCGTCGAGAACAGCGCTCACCGGTCCGCCGAGGATGACGTCGGCGGCGGGAAAGGTGAGCTGAGCGGGAGCGCGGAAGACAACCGCCCCCGACAGCGGAGTGCCGTCGGGGGCGAGGAAGCGACCGCGCACGGTCACGGTGGGTATGGACGGGGGCAGCAGTGCGGGGCCCTCCTTAGTCTTCGACCGTGCGGAGCCCCGATGGGGCGCGGACGGAGTCAGGCCGCTTGGGTTCGGCCGAGGTCTCGTTCACCGCGGGGCCCGTTCCCCGCTGTGCGGTGGCGGTGGCCGTCGGGGGGCGGGTCGGCACGCGCGGGGCCTCGTCGGGGGAATAGGTGTGGCGGTAGAGCGCCGAGTACAGCCGGGTCTCGACGTTCCGGCCCGGTTCCTTGTTGCGGTGCTCGACCATCCACTCGGCCCACTGCAAAAACTCCACGTCATGCATAGGCTGCGTGATGAACTTGTTGGTCCATGCGCCGGCCGGACAGTCGTACTCGGCAACCGTGATCGGGGTCCCGCCCTCGGGCCGCATGGTGACCCTGACCTGCCCGCCACCTTGGTTGGCGTAGGTGAAGAGCTCGATCTCGGCGACCGCGTGCGATACCGGACCGCACCCCCACCACGCCGGCTGATAAGCGGTCTCGGAGGTGCTCTGCCGTTGGGTGGGGTGGAGTTGAAGCGGCAGCATGGGGCGGCCGAGGAATCGATCGCTGAACGCGTCGTCCATGAGGATCGGGGTCGGGCGTTCCTTGTCGCGGCTCCAGATGCGGATCATCTGATCCTCTGCGAGGACGTCGTCGCCGACTGTGAGGGCTCGCGTTCCGGTGGCGCGACGGATGAAAACGCCCCAGTCACCTTGGGGCGTCTGGCCGACCTTGAATGTTGCGACGCCCTCGGGAGTCTGGGCGATGAGCTGTCCGCCCTCGCCGATGGTGATGTCGCCGTGCAGGATCTGGTCGAGGGCGGGGCGGATGTTGGCGCGGCCGGCGAGCTCGCGCACGCGCCGTTCGAGCTCGCGAATGCGGTCGAGCAGGTCAAGGGGGATCGCTGCCATCAGGCGGCCTCCAGGAAGAGTTTCGCGGTCTCGGGTCGGCCGCGTAGGGGTGGACTGATGGCGAGGCCGACGACGCGGGACCGGTGGTCGAGTCCCTCGGTCCACCAGTCGTCACGGATGCGCACGCGGACGGTGGCGCCGAGCAGGGCCGGCGACAAGGGGGTGCGGTCGAGCGCGACGGTCACCTCGGGGATCGTCTGCGGGCGCAGGGCGGCGGCCAGGTCGGCGCGTGCATGTGCGTCGAGGGTGGGCTGCTCGGTCACGGTGGAATAGTCCGAGGTGCCGTCCAGCCGGGGCCATCCGGCGCCGAGCTGTTCGTCGGCGACGAGCAGCTCGCTCATCAGCGGGAGGGATTCCGCTGTCTGGTTTTTGTTGTCGGACGCGCCGCGGCTCTGCCATGTGTTGGCCTGCACGGTGGCGTCGATGGGCCACCCGTAGGAGAGGATCGGGCCGGGGTGGTCGAGGACGACCTCGCTCGCGCCGGTGCGGATGACCGGGGCGCCGAGCTGCAAGCGCTTGACCCGTCGGCCGCTGGTCGGCTCGCGGTACGACATGATGCGCCACTCGAACCCGCCTTCGGTGGCGGCGAGTTGGTCGATCACCTCGCGGATGCGGGGGACGTCGTAGCGGCGAAAGGTGCGGTCGCGCAGGACTCCCGAGAGCTGCTCGGCGTCGGTCTCGATGCCGATGTCGCCGCCGGGGAGACTGGCCGAGTAGTCGATCAGACCTCGGACGATGTCGTACTGGTCGACCTGCACCGCCTGCTGCGTGTGGAGGATCGCGCGGTGATCGAGGTAGGACGCCCACCCGCCGGCCTGTACTTGGAGGCCGAGGAATCCGCGCGCGTTGCTGGTCAGGTTGGCGGTCCACAGGACGCCGCCCCACCAGATTTCCGAGCCGCGCTCGATCCACATCGCGGTACGGCCCGGCTCGACGGCGGCGCGGGCGCGCGCGGCGACCGCGCGGTTCGGGAGAGGGATCGTCGCCGAGGCGCTGCCGATCTTGCCTATGTAGTCGTCGAGCGACACGTCGGTGATCGGTAGGACGTCGAGCACCTGGTCGGACCGCAGGTCGCAGAGCAGCACCCGGTACGTGGGGGCGATCAACCGCTCACCCCCTCACGCGTCGAGCGGGTAGATCAACCCGCTCAGCGCGGCCCACGTGGTCAAGCTCGGGTTGCCGACGAGCTTCAAATGCCCGTTGGTCTGGCAGTCGACCTTGATCGGTACGCCGCCGGCGGCGATCGACGCCGAGGTGAGCAGCGCGGGACGTGCGGCGGCCGGAAGCGGCGCGGCGAGGGGCTGTCCACTGGCCGGTGGGGCGGCGTTGGTCGCCCATGAGACGCCGCCGCGCCATTGCAGGTGGAGGACGCCGCCGACCAAGATTCGCCGGTACCGCAGCGTCCCCTGCGAGTTGCCGCCGTTGGTGTAGCCGGCGGCGAGGGCGGGGGCAGTCCACCCGATGACGGGATCGAGGGTCTGCCATGCGGTGCCGTCCCACCGGTCGAGACCAGAGCCGTTGTCCCGGTACTGGCCCGGATAGGCGCCGTTGAAGCTCAGCCCCCACCCTCGGGGGATGATCCCGCCATAGGCGGCGGTGAAGCGGCGGCGGTCTGCGAGGGCGCTCGCCCACGTGATGCCGCCGGTTCCGGCGGACACCCCGGCGGGAACCGTGATGTCCCACAGCCTGAGTGCGGCCGGGGGCAGGGTGGGCGGGTTCGGGCTCGCGTTCGCGGCGCCTTGCACGAGCTCGATCCGGGCGAGCGTCTGCCCGCTGGTGTCGTACAGCTCGTCGTACACCCGCAGCACCACGGAGTCGATGCGCGCGTTCGAGGCGTTGCCGTCGGCGACGGTGAGGGTTTCCGGAGCGGTGACCACCACGGGATACGAGCCCTGCGGCTCGGTTCCCTGCACCACGGCGCGGCCGACGGCGATCTGTACCTGCATGGCGCCGACGCCGGTTGCGTTGAGTGCGGTCCCGCCGGCGATCACGCCGTCGCGGCTGGTCATCGCCGTCTCGGGGGCCATGGCGCCAAGGGGGGACAGTCGGGTGTCCTCGCGGGTCTGGCCGTTGGGGAGCAGCCATCCGGTACGCACGGTCAAGGGATTGTCCTCCTTACCAAAAGGCGGAGCGCCAACGAATCGACGCTGCGGCGCGGGGGTCGGTGGAGCCCGGGGCGGCGCGGAAGAGCAGCGACGTCGGCCCCGGGTCGAGGTCGAGGGACTGCTCGGGCACGCTGCGGGCCGTCGCGGTGTAGAGGCGCGAGGCAGTGTTGTTGAGCGTGACGGTTCCCTCTCGGGTGTCTACGAGCAGCTCGTCGTCGGCGGCGAGGTCGATGTCGTACTCGATCACTTCGCCCGTGCGGACGTTGGTCACGGACGGGAGGGAGACCGGCCCGCGAAAGGTGATCACGGGGTGGGACGGGGCGTCGCCGTCGTTTACGGCGATGACGGTTCCGGTGCTGCCCGGGGCGCCGAAGCGAAGCGGGTAGGTCAGCCGCTCGGGCCCCGGGGGCACTCCCCATTCGAGGCCCGGCTCGGGCGCGGGAAGGCTCGTCGCGACCTGCTGCTCGATCACGCTGTACCGGCGCGGGTCGGTGGCCTCCCACTGAATCGCCGCCCCGGTCACGAGCCCGATCGCGTACCCGCCCGCCCCGACGGGGACGGCCCGGCGGATGCACCGCGCCCACGAGAGCAGGGGCGGCGAGTCGTCGAGCTGGATCACGAGCGGCAGCTCGTCGTCGCGCAGCGCGGTCGCCGTCGACAGCTCGCGGACGGCGGCGCCCATCCGACCGGGCTCGCTCCGGATCGCCACCCCGTCGAGGGTGATCGTCCGGACCTGCGCGAGCAGCCGGCCGGGATAGGCGCCGTGCCCGTCCGACCGGGGAACCGTCCCCGAGTCGAGGCCCGGGGAGTCCTCCCACCCGGTCAGCGACTCCCACCCGTACTGGGTGGTCGGGCCGAGCAGCAGGTCGCCGAACTGGACGTGCCCGGCGCGGGCGACGCGATCACCGGGGGCCATGGATCACCCCCTTGCCTTCATGTGCCACGCGAGCGCGGTCGCGTTCTGCTCGGGGCTCTGCTCGCCGCCGTGCCAGTTCTCGATATGGACGCTCGGCCCCCAACCGCCCGCCGTGGCGGCGCCGTTGCCGGACGCGCCGGCGGTGGCGAACTGCGGGCGAGCCGGCACGGATACGAGGTTGCGCATCGTCCGGTCGACGGCGGACGATCCCGCCTTGATTCCCTCGACGATTCCCGCAGGAATGAAGCGGCCGATCTTGTCTCGCATGAGACGCGACGGAGAGTGAATTCCGAGCGCTTTCGCGATCGGACCCGGGATCAAATTCTTGGCCCAAGACATGAGCGTCGAGCGCAGCCACGAGCCCATGCCCTTGATTCCGTTCCACAATCCATAGATCAGATCGCGGCCCTTTTCGTAGAGCATCGAGCCGAAGTCGCCGAAGTAGCTTCCGATCATGCCCGGCAGGCCGCGCACCCAATCGAGCATCTCCCCGGCCTTTCGGACGGTTCCCGACTTGATCGAATCCCAATGCTTGATAATCAGGCCGACCAAAGTCCAGTTGAGGAAGAAGTCGACGATGCGGCCCGGTATGCCTCGGACCCAATCGACCGTGGCATTCCATGCGGATATGGTCCCGCTCTTGATCGAGTCCCAATGCTTGATTATGAGGCCGACCAAAGTCCAGTTAAGGAAGAATTGAAGAATCGTTTCTCCAATGGCCTTGAGCTTGCCCCACACCCAATCCCACGCGGCCTTTGTCGCGCCGACGATGGTGTCCCAGTTGGCGACGATCAGGGCGACGATCGCGACCACGGCGGCGATCACGAGCGCGATCGGGCCCATGGCGAGCAGCCACGCCGCGGCCATCCGGGCGCCCTGTATCAGGGACTGCGTCCCCATGAGGACCCAAGAGGCGACCACCCGTACGGCAGCAGCCGCGGCGCCCGCTCCCTGCGCGAGCCAACCCGCCAACATTGTGGCGTTGAGCAGGACAAACCGTCCTGCAGCGGTTACGCCCGCGACGGTTTGCGTTGCCCATCCGGTGACAACCGCGATGGTCGTCGTCGTGGCCGTGACCCCCAACGCGATGAGCGTCGGGAGCATCAGGACCAGGATCACGCCGGCGGCGATCGACAGCGCCGTCGAGTGCTCGGAGACGAACGCGGCGCCCGCGCTGAACGCGCCGCCGAGCCCGCCCGCGCCGAGCCAATTCACGAGTTTCTCAATGACCGGGATTGCGTAATTCCCGATGGCGCCGACGAGCTTCTGCTCGATCCCGCGCTTGAACGCCTCGATCTTCGTCGCCGCATTGTCGTGTAGCGCAGTGCCGGCGGCATCCGTGGCGCCCTTGACATCCCCGAGCGCCTTTACCGCACTGGACGGGTCGAGCGAGAACATCGCTTTCTGCATGTCCTCGGCCTTGGTGCCGAAAAGGCCGAGCGCGAGCTCGCTCTGCTTCGCGGGGTCCTTAACGCCCCGCAGCTTGTCGAGGACTTGGTCGAGCGCCTTCGCTGCTTCCGGTCCACCCTTCTGGAAAACCTTCTGCATCTTCTCGGCGTTGAAACCGAGAGACGTGTACGCGTCGGCCGTCGCCTCTTCCATCGACTGAGCCATCAAGGTGAATTCCTTGAGGCTGTCGGCGACGGTGTCAGCGTCCCGCGCGCCACCCTTTAGACCCTGTTGCAGCAGACCCATAGAGGTCTGAGCGTCGAGGCCGAGCTGCCGAAATTCAGTCGGGTATTCCGCGAACGTGTCGAGCAAATCCTCGGCGGCATCGACGCCGTTCTGCGAGCCCTTCACCAAGACGTCGAGCGCTTCCTCGGCCGACTTGGCTAGGCCGTTCTTCATCATGACGCCGACGGACCGGGACACCTTCGAGACGTCCTCGCCCATGACCGAGGCGGCGCTCGCGACCTGCGTCGCCAACGTCTTGACCTGCCCCTGCGTGGCCTCGGGCGGGAGCAACCCATTCCGTGCGATGCCCTTGACGATCTCCGCGCCGTCACTGACCGACTCGACGATCGCCCCGGCGTAGAGATCGCCCGCCACCTGGCCGTACTGCTTGGCGACCGGGCCGGTCGCGCCGAGCTGCGCCTGCAACTGCCCCGGGATCTTGGACTGTTCGAGCGCCTCGCCGACTCCGGCCATGAGGGCGGCGCCGATACCCGCGCCGATCGCCGCCGCGGCGAACCCCTTCAAGGCGGTTCCCATGCCGCGCGAGGCTTCCGCCCCGCCGTCGGCCGCGCCGTCGGCGAGCCCGTCGCCGAGGTTGTCGCCCGCCTGCTCGCCGGCGCGGTCGGCCTCGGCGGCGATCCGGTCGCCGCCCTGGCGCATCGCCTGCTCGGCGCGGGCGACCCCGGCGGCGGCGCCGGAATCGTCAACGGTGATGGTGGCGGCGAGCTCGCCGACCATGAGGGCCATCGCTCACCCCCGGTCAGTCGTGCGCCGCCCCGGTTAGGGGGAGGGCGAGTCAGGCGAGGGGTTGAGCAGGCGCGCGAGGCGCGTCTCGGTACTGAGCAGGCCGAGCACCCGCACCCGCAGCCATCGCCACGAGCGCGTTTGGAGCAGGCCGGGGGTACTGAGGTCGAGCCCGTAGGTCTCGTGCAGGTCGGCCTCGACGAGCGGCCACTCGTCGAGAATCCGAGCCCAAGTCACTTCCGGCGCTTGCCCTTTGCCTTGGCGCGGGCGGGCGCCGACGGGGTACTCGTACCACTCGTAGAGGCCGGACTCTTCGTCGTACTCGCCCCGCCCGACCGGCGCCGAGCGGCTCGGTTCGGGGCCAGTCGATTTGGGTCGCCGCCCGAGTTCCAAAACCGCTCGGCGGCGACGCGGTCCTGCGCGATCCACACCATGCAGGTGAGGGCCGCGTGCTTGAGCTCGGGCCAAGACACCCCGTCGGCGATCAGCTCGTCGTACGTCGGGCCGAGTACGTCCCGGTAGTGGTTGCGCTCGGCGGCGTCGGCGAGCACCTGCTCGTCGGCGCGGCCCCCGTCGGCGGCGACCGCCGCGGCGTGCACGAGCGCCTGCGTGAGCAGGCCGACCTCGGCCGACGGCGCGGGCACCCGGTACGGCTTACCCCGGATGGGGAGGGTGAGCGCTTCGTCGAGTAGCTCCCCGAGTGCCTCGAACGCCATTAGCTGTCACCTGCCTTGGCGGTCTTGCCCTCGACCGACAGCAGGCCCGGGGTCGCGACCGGGTTCGTGATCGCGGTCAGGGGGCCCGAGCCGGTAAGCGTGATCTTGACGGTGTCGACCTCGGCGGCGTCGCCGCCGTCCGGCTCCCACTGCACGATGGCTCGGCCCTCGTACGCGTCCGGGAGACCGGTCCGGTCGAACCAGCGGACGCGCACGTAAGAGGCGGCGCCAAAGGACATGGACGCCTTCCGCAGGGCCTCTTGGGCGCTGCTGAACTTCAACGTCGTCGGGTTGGCCCGGTGCGCGACGGTGGTCTCGATGCTCCACTTGAGCATGGTCACGACCTGCTCGGGGTAGCCCTCGCCGTCGTAGAGGTTGAGCTCTTGCGCGGTCGGTTCGATCTTCGGAGCGAACTCCGAGACGCCCGGGACGAGCGTCCACACGGGCGTTCCGGGGACGGTCGGCATGTCGAGCTCAAGTCGGTACCGCCGGGCGAGCAGGGTCACGTCGTCAGGCGGCGGCGGCGTGCTCAATGGGACCTCCCTTATTCGAGGTTGGGGTGCGCCCGGTGGGCGCGACAGTGGTAGTTGGCGGTCCGCTCCCAGCGGCCCGAGGAGTCGGCGCCGAGCGGGCCGGCGGAGACACGAAAGACGAGCTGCACCCGGGCCTCGCCGAAGACGTGCGGGCCGGACGCGTGCAGCACGTCGTGCACCCGGTCGGCGAGCACCTCGGCCTCGCGCGGGTCGGCGCCCGCACGCACCCGCACCTGTAGCCCGGTGGTCGTGTCCGTGAGCGCGGCCGACTCGGCGACCGGGTAGAGGGACAGGCACAGCACGCGGTCGGGGGACGGCGGCAGCGAGGCGACGGTGATCGCGGTCTCGCCCGCCACGTACACGCCGTCGGTCCGGTAGACGCCGAGCCCGGCGTCGGCGAGCAGCCGCGCCACTCCGTCGGCCAGGTCGACGCTGTACGTCACCGGAGCGCCCGGCGGACCTGCGCGGCGATCAGCGCCTGCACCTCGCCCGAGGACTCGGGCAAGACGCCTTCGAGGTACTTCGCGGTCCGCCCCGGGGCGTGCCGGGCGGTCATGTCTTCGTGGACGCGTCCCGCGTACGGGGTGTCGTACGAGACGGCGGCGGTCATCTGCTGCTCATCGACCGAGCTCGCCCCGCTACGTTCGAGGGTTCCCTCGTTGATCGGGACGCGCTTGCGGCTCTCGGCGAGGACATGCTCGGCGCCGAGCAGCAGCCCCCGCGCCGCGGCCTCGCGAATCGCTCCGGTGGCAGCGTTGCCGTTCCAGCGCAGTCGGGCACGGCTCATTCGCACACCACCTCCGTGGAAGCGGGGACCGGCAGGCCCGGGGCGGTGTGCTCGGCGAGGCTGATCGCCGTGGTGACGCGACCACGTGGCAGGGTCACCCGGCTACCCGGCGGGCAGTCCAGCCCGGGGGCGGCGATGACCTGCGCTGTGCTGGTGACGGTCCGGCCGTCGGGGGCCCGGACCATACGGACCGCCTCGCCGACGAGTGCGGGAACCTCGACGTACGGGCCGTAGGTCGGGCCGTACGCGCCGTCGCCGAGGTAGGGCTCGACGCCGATCCGGTGGCGGAGCAGGGAGGGGGGAACGCGGGTCACCACGCCATCACCCGCCCCGGTTCGAGGCCAGCGCGCCGGAGTGCTCGGGCGGCGCGGGGCGCGAGCTCGACACCGGACGCTCCGGCGGTCGAGGCGGCGCGACCGGACAGGGATACGGGCCCGATCGAGACCGAGTCCCATCTGCCCGCCGCGCCCGTGCCGTCGTCACCGGACCCGAGCCAGTATTCGATCTGCGCGCAGACCGCTGCGGCGAGGGCTTCGACGATCGGCGGGTCGAGGGGGTCGCCGTCGTCGTCAACGGCGTAGATCGCGGTGAGCAGAGCCGAGTCGATGTCCTCGCCGGCGCGGGCGATCAGCCGCTCGGCCTCGGGCGGGGCGGGATGACCGAGCCAGACGGCGAGCTGTTCGGGGGTGGTGTAGGGCTGTCGGGCCACCGCTCACCCCCTCTTGTTGCGGGCAGCGGAACGGCCCGCCGGCTTGTCGTCCGGCGGGCCGTCGGGTTCGTCGTCGAGAGGCTCGACGGTGTAGCCGTGGCGGCGTAGGTAGAGCAGCACCCCCTCGCCCGGGTCGGTCGCGGTGGCGCGGCCCTCGGCGATGGTGACGTCGCCGATCTGCTCGTCGCCGTCGTGCGGGGCGGTGATCGCGTACCGGGCCATCACTGGACCTTGATGTTCCGCAGCACCGCAGCCGCCTTGGTGGCCTTGAGCGCCACGGCCACGGGTCCGAGCTCGACCTCGCCGGTCTTTACGGCGCCCGCCGTGGTGAAGTCCGGAAGCCACTGACGTACGAGCTGACCCCCGACGGTCGAGACGCCGTGGAATCCATCGGTGCCGAGACGCACGGCGTACAGGTCCGAGAGACCGGTGATGTTGCCGCCCGCTCCGGCGCCGTCGACATCCCGGGTCTCGACCGGGATCACGGGGGCGATGCTGCCCGCCTTCTCGCCGAGGTCCACCAGGGCGATGCCGTTGTACGTCTCGACGTTCTGACCGAAGGAGTTCGGCGACCGGTCGTAGTAGCCAGCCCGGCGGGCGAGCGACCGCACCCGGGCGATCGTCTTCTTGTTCCCGAAGAGCGCCGACGGGGCGCCGTCGAGCAGGGACAGGAACTCGTCGAGGATGTCGAGCGCGTCGTTCGCCTTGCCCGCGTCCGAGCCGATGGCCGAACCGGTCCAGTCGAGGGACGCGCCCGCGCCCATCTCGGTCGTGCTGCCGGCGAGCGCCTTGTCGAGCCCGTCGAACCCGGCCTCGGCCCCCGGGGTCGTGACCCGCTTCCCGTTGATGACCTGATCGGAGAAGAACGCGCGAGCGCTCTTGATCGTCTGGTTCATCTGGAACTCGGTCTCATTGGTCGCCGCAGCGCCGAGGGCGGACAGGACCCGGTCGACCTCGAACGCCCCACCCAAGGGACTGAGATCGACGGTGTAACGCTGCCGCTTGGCCTGCGCCTTGGGGTACTCGGTGTTAAGCGCTCGGAACTGCGCCGGGCGCTCGGTGATCAGGCGCGTGTACCCGTACGTGAGGGTCGCGCCCCCACCGGCGGGGGACACGACGTCGTCGAAGACGAGATTGTCGAGCAACCAAGACGACTTACGGAACTCGTCGATCACGGTCAGGTCGAGGTCGTCCTGCGTATTGAGCTTGGCGTCGGCAAGAGTGATTGCCATAGGTGGGGATCTCCAGTGGTTCAGCCGCCGAGGCGGGCGGCGATGGCGTCGCGCAGGGTCGCGGGCTTGCGCTCACCGGTCGGGGCGCCGTTGAACTCGGCGCCCGCCCGTGGCGGGGCGGCGGGGCCTGCGCGGTACAGGTCGGGGTCGGCGTCAACCGCCGTCTTGATCGCGGCGCCGAGCTGCTCCTCGAACCCCTTGTCGGTGGGGTCGAGGCCGGACACGGCGGCGAGGAAACTGCGGCTGTTGAGCAGGCGGTCGCCACGTGCGCCCGCGTCGGCGGCGGCGCGGGCGACGGCGAGCTCGACTCGGGCGCCGCGCAGCTCGGTCGAGTGCTCGGCGAGCAGCCGGTCGCGCTCGGCGACGGCGGCGGCCAGGGCGGCCGGGTCGTTCTCGGCGGCGGGATCGTTGGGGTTGAGCGCCTTGGTCACGGCGTCGAGGGCGGCGCGCAGCTCGTCGCGCTCGGCCGCAGCCTGATCGGCTCGAGTGGTGGCCTCGGCGAGCTGCTGCGCGGCGGCGGGATCGGCGGCCGGCGCCCCGGCCGGGGCGGGGTTCTGCTCCCCCGGCAGAGCGGCCCCGACGGCGGGATCGGCGGTGCTCTCGGGCATGGTGGTG